>CAZTMF010000081.1:0-10057 GCA_964614675.1 uncultured Caulobacteraceae bacterium
GACCGTGCTGTTCGTCAAGCGCGGCATGGGCTCGGGCTATGCCGGCGTCGAGAACGAGCTCTTCTTCCGCGACAACACCATGATGCTGTTCTCGGACGCCAAGAAGATGGTCGAGGGGATCGTGAAGTCGCTGTAGGGGGCTCGCGTGAGAACTCCTGACTTCGAGCGAGACGGGTGGACTCTCGAAGACGGAGAGGAACGTCACCGGGCCGCGCCAGCAACGTTCGAGATTCCGGACATCCAGATCCGGGAGAGGCTGCGGCCGGGCGACTTTGCCCAGCTGATTTTCAGGATCGCCATCGACGATGACGAAGACCCGGAATCCTATGAGCGGATGTGGGTGATCGTCAGGGAACGCATCCCCGAGGGTTACCTCGGCATGCTCAACAACAGGCCGGCGACAATCCCAGAAAACGACGAGCTTTGGGTCGGAACTGAGCTGCCATTCGAGGCTCGTCACATCATCTCAGCTCGTCCGGGCAACGAAGAAAGCGCCGAAATGGCTGCCCTGCCGGCGCCGATTCCCTGGGCTCAGACCTAGGACGATTGAGCCGCGCGGGGGCGCCGCCCTTTGCGTCAACGGCCCGTCGGAACCGCCTCGCCCGTGCATCTCGGATCGGGGAACACCGGGTCGCAGATGTAGACCTGCTCGGTCAGATACTTCCTGGCCGCGCCTTCGGCCTGCAGGAAGGGCACCGCCTGGGCCTCGGGCAGGGCCGGCGTCGAGGGATGGTCTGACGCCGGGATCTTGAAGTCCCGGTCCACGACATAGAGGGCGTCGCTGCCCAGGATCACCTTGAAGAAGATGTGCACGCCGTTGGGCTGGCCCTTCTGCTTGCCGCAATAGAGCCGGCCGTAGGCGACCTGGCGGCTCTGCTCCTCGGCCATCGTCGGCCCCACCGTCTCGACGGTCTCGCAGTTCTGGCTTAGCTCGGCGAAGGTCGCGGACAGGAACTGGGACGGCAGGCCCCGGAAATTGGTGATCGACTGGGACGTCATCAGGTCCTGGAAATTGTCCGGGGTCTGGCCCTGGGGCATCTGCTCGCGGAAGAAGTGGGCGCCGTTGGCCTGGTTGACCACATCGTGCCAGACCATGCCCGGATAGGGCCCCATGACCAGCCGCTCCGCCGCCGTCGCCGCGGACCCCGCCGCCAGGAGCGCCAGCGCGCTCGCGATCGCCCGAACCATCCTCATGTGCGGCCCCACAGTCCCCTGACAAGGTCAGGACCTTGCCGAAGGCTTGTCAAGGCGCGAGCACAGCCTCAGGCGGCGTCCTTGAAGTCGGCCAACTGGCCCGCCAGCGCCTTCTGGAACGCCGGCCGCCCTTCGCAGCGGCCGAGGTAGTCGGCGAGACCCGCCTCCGCGACCAGATTGGTCAGCTTGGCCATCCTCAGCACCGAGGCCATGACCAGGTCGGCGGCGCTGAAGCCGCCTTCGAGGAACTCGCGGCCGGCCAGGGCGTCGGCCAGGCCCTTCAGCCGACGCTGGACGAACTCCACGATCATCGGCCGGCGGACCTTGGCCCACTCCTTGTCCGCATGCATGAAGTCCAGCAGAGCCAGCTCCTGCATCGGGGGCTCGACCGAATTCAGGGCCGCGAACAACCAGCACGTCATCCGAGCCTTCGCGGCCGGATCCTGGGGCGCCAGGGCAGGGCTCTTCTCCGCGATGTGCAGCACGATGGCGCCGCTCTCGAACAGCCGGAGCCCGTCCTCCTCGTAGGCCGGCACCTGGCTCCAGGGCTGCCAGTCGCGGTAGTCGTCCGGCTTGTTCTGGAGGTCGATCAACTCGACCCGATAGGGCAGGCCCGCCTCCTCGAGCGCCCAGCGGACCCTGAGATCGCGAACCAATCCCCGGACGATCGGCGGGACCCAGCTGTAGGCGGTGAGGGTGATCGTTCGGCTTCTCCCTGGTGTGCCAGCCCATCCTAGGACGGATGCGGCGAACCCTTTCCGACATTCGCCGGCCTCTTGGAAGCGTCGCTGAGAACCCGTCTCGACGGCCACGGCGTTCGGCTGCATATGCTGAGGACCAGGGCCGCAGGCGGAGCACCACAATGCGCTACAATCAACTCGGCCGAACCGGCCTCTTCGTCTCCGAACTCTGCCTCGGGGCCATGACCTTCGGCGGCGGCGACACCTCCGGCTTCTGGGGAGCGATCGGCTCCCTGGGCCAGAAGGAGGTCGACGAGATCGTCGGCCGGGCCCTGGCCGCGGGCGTGAACTTCATCGACACCGCCAATGTCTATCACCAGGGCCGCTCGGAGGAGCTGGTCGGCCAAGCCCTGAAGAACCTGGGCGTGGCGCGCTCGGACGTGGTGGTGGCCACCAAGGTCTATGGCGACATGGGCGGGGGACCGAACAACCGCGGCGCTTCGCGGGGCCACATCATGGATCAGGTGGAAGCCAGCCTGAAGCGGCTGCAGACCGACCACATCGACCTCTACCAGATCCACGCCACCGACCCGGTGACCCCCATCGAGGAGACCTTGCGGGCGCTGGACGACCTCGTGAGCCGCGGAATGGTCCGCTACGTCGGCGTCTCCAACTGGACGGCCTGGCGGATCATGAAGGCGCTGGGGATCTCCGAGCGACGGGGCTGGGCGCGCTTCGAGACGGTGCAGTCCTATTACTCCATCGCCGGCCGCGACCTGGAGCGCGAGCTGGTCCCCCTGATGCAGGAGGAGAAGCTGGGTCTGATGGTCTGGTCGCCCCTCGCGGGGGGGCTGCTATCGGGCAAGTACGGCCCGGGCGCGCCCGATCCGGAGAATTCGCGCCGCGCCGTCTTCGACTTCCCGCCGGTGGACAAGGACCGCGCCTGGGCCTCGGTCGCGGCCATGCGCAAGATCGCCGAGGCCAAGGGGACCACCGTGGCCCGTGTCGCCCTGGCCTGGCTGCTCCACCAGCCGGTGGTCACCAGCGTGATCATCGGCGCCAAGCGGGTCGACCAGCTGGAGGACAACCTGGGCGCCGTGGAGGTGAAGTTGACGGACGACGAGCTGAAGATACTCGACGAGGTCAGCCGTCTGCCCCAGGAATACCCGGGATGGATGCTGGCGATGCAGGGCGGGAACCGCGTTCCCAAGCCGTTCGAACCAAAGGCCGAGGCCGAGGCTGCGTGACGGGTTCAGTGAGGGGCGCCTCGCCCCCTGAGGTCCGATGAATCCGGCCGGCATGCGCGCGCCGCCGCGGGGCCGCTACGTCGACATCGGCGGACGCAGGCTGCGCATGGTCTGTGACGGTCCCGAGGATCCCGGACCCACGGTGATCCTCGAGGCTGGCGCCTTCGGCTTTTCGGCCGACTGGGCCGTGGTCCAAAGCAAGCTCGCCGCCCGGGGCGTGCGCTCATGCGCCTACGACCGGGCGGGCCTCGGCTATTCCGATCCGGGTCCCGAGCCCCGCGATGGCCTCGCCGTAGCCGAAGACCTGGAGAAACTGCTGATCGCCGCCGAGGTCCCGCCTCCTTATGTGCTGGCGGGGCACTCCATGGCCGGCGTCCGCATCTGGCTGTTCTACGCCCGCAACCCGGGCAAGACCCTGGGCCTGGTCTTCGTCGACGCCGCCACGCCCGACCTCATCAGCCGCCCGCAATCGGACCCGCTGCTGCACTCATTCTCCGCCCTGTCCAAGCTGGCGGGGATGGGGGCGCAGGTCGGGGTGCTGAAAGCCTTCGACTTCATGGGCGACGCCATCGGCCTGCCGCGCGAGGCCGCGGCCGAGAAACGCAGGGCCTTCGGCGACGCCCAGCACAACCAAGCCTCGGCCCAGGAGGTCCAGCACTGGCGCAGGGCCGCTCAGCAGGCCATCCAGGCGGGCGATCTGGATCCGGGCCTGCCGGTGGCGGTGATCACCGCCGGCCACGGCGACGGCGGACCCTGGCGCAAGATCTATGCGGAGCCGGCCAACCGCTCGCGCCACGGCTACTTCCTGGACGTCGCCGCCGCCAACCACGCCAACTTGCTGGGCGTCCGGCACGCCGACGAGATCGTCAAGGGCGTCGACTTCGTCCTGGCCGCCGCCCGTGATCGGCCCCGGGCGGCAGGCTGATCCCGCTAGGAATCGTGGAAGTCGATGTCGCGGCGCGAGGCCACGATGGTCACGATGAAGCCGGCCAGAACGTCCAGCAGCACCATCAGGGTGATGAGGAAGAACACCGAGGTGGAGAAGCCCTTCAGCAGCAGGAACTCCACCAGGCAGGCCACGAACAGGATCATCGACAGCGAGTGGTTGATGATCGCGACGTTGCGGCTGTTGGTCGACTTCAGGAGCTCGATGAACATCACCACCAGGGCCGCCGCCAGGAACAGGTCCCCAAGGGTCACCGGCCAAGCGCCGCCCGAGGTCATGCGGATGGTGAACAGCGGCTGGATGAACTGAGCGGCGGCGTCGGTCGAGCTCAGGCCGCCCTTCATGGTGAGCAGCACCACGTTGTAGAGCAGCACCGGCAGGGCCAGGAGCGGGAATGCAGCGAACACCGGAAGCCTCCCCCAAAGCAGCGGTCTACGGCACAGTTAACGCCTTTCGTCTCCGCTGCAATGCGGGACAACCGCTAGCGTTCCTCGGTGACTCCCGGCAATCGGGCCCTGCCAAGCAGCCAGACCACCCCGGCGAGGTCGCCGAGCGAGGCCTTGAGCCGCCGCCAGTTGGTGTATTTCGACTGTCCCGACGCCCGCGGGCGGTGGCGGACCTCGACGAAATCGGTCTTCAGCCCCTCGCGCTTGGCCAGGGCCGGCAGGAAGCGGTGCATGTGGTCGAAATAGGGGAAGCGCAGATAGGCCCCGAGCCACATGGCCTTCAGCCCGCACCCGGTGTCGATCGCGTCGTCCCTCAGCAGCCGCCGGCGAACGCCGTTGCCGATCTTCGAACCGATGCGCTTGGACCAGGTGTCCCGCCGCTTCAGCCGCATGCCTCCCACGAGGCCGAGCGCCCGGCCGCCGGCCTTCAGGCGCTCGACCAGGGCCGGCGCGTCGGCCGGATCGTTCTGGCCGTCGCCGTCCAGGGTGACCAGAATCTGGCCCCGGGCCGCCTCGGCCCCCGTGCGCAGGGCCCGGCTCTGGCCAGCGTTCTTCTGGTGGGTCAGCACGCGAAGGGCCGGCATCTCGGCCTTCAGCGCCCGGAGCGCGGCCAGGGTGCCGTCGCGGCTGGCGTCGTCCACGAAGATCATCTCGTAGGACTGGCCTGCGAAGGCGCGCGCGATCTCGCGGGCGAGGTCGGCGACATTGCCTTCCTCGTCGAAGACCGGGACCACGACCGAGATTTCGGGCGGAATTGTCGAGCTGGCTGCCACGGCCGGCCTCTTAGCCGGTTTCAGCGGGAGATGGGAACGGAGACCCGGCGGCCCAGTTGACGCGGCGAGGGCCTTGGCCGACTGGGAAACCATGTCCGACCCCGATCGCCTCATCCTGGTGGCGCGCGTCTCCGGCGCCTTCGGTGTGAAGGGCGAGTTGCGCATCCGCACCTACACCGACAGCCCGCTTGCGGTGCTGAATTTCCGCAATCTGCGGCGCGCCAACGGCGAGGCCGGCCTGACGCTGCTCTCGGGCCGCTCGTTCAAGGACGGGCTGATCGCCCGCGCCAAGGAGATCGCCACGAAGGAGCAGGCCGACGCCCTGAAGGGGCTCGACCTCTACGCCCCCCGCTCGGCTCTGCCGCCGCCAGAAGCTGACGAATTCTATCTGACCGACCTCATCGGCCTTCGGGCGGAAGCGCCGGACGGGACCCCGCTGGGGGAGGTCACGGCGGCCCCGAATTTCGGCGCCGGCGACATCCTGGAGATCCGGCCGCCGGGCGGGAAGGGTGCGTGGATGGTCGCCTTCACCGCCGACACGGCCCCAGAGATCGACATCGCCGGGGGGCGCATCGTGGTGGTGCGGCCCGAGGAGACCGAGTAGCGGCATGCGGGCCTTCGCGGAGCTCCTGGGCCGCCTTTCGTTCACGGCCTCGCGTAACGCCAAGCTCACCCTGGTCCGCGACTTCCTGAAGAGCCAGCCCGATCCCGAGCGCGGCTGGGCCCTGGCCGCCCTGACCGGCGAGCTGGTGTTCCAGTCGGCCAAGCCGGCGATGATCCGCAAGGCCGTCGAGGCGCGAATGGACCCTGTGCTGTTCGCCTGGTCCTACGACTATGTCGGCGACCTCGCCGAGACCGTGGCCCTGGTCTGGCCCAGGCGACCCGGCGCCAACCGCGAGCCCGAGCTTTCCGAAGTGGTCGACGCCCTGCATTCGGCCTCGCGCACCGAGGTCCCGCGCCTGCTGGAAGGCTGGCTCGACGCCCTGGACGCCGACGGCCGCTGGGCGCTCTTGAAGCTGATGACCGGGGGGCTGCGCGTCGGCCTGTCAGCGCGCCTGGCCAAGCAGGCCCTGGCCGACGTCGGACCCGTCCCCGTCTCGGAGATCGAGGAGCTTTGGCACGGCCAGTCGCCGCCCTATGACGACATCTTCGCCTGGCTGGAGGGGCGCTCGGAGCGGCCGTCGGCCGACCATCCTGGGCGCTTCCGGCCCGTAATGCTGGCCCAGGCCATCGACGAGGCGGTCGATTTCGCCAGGCTGGATCCCGAGGACTACGCCGCCGAATGGAAGTGGGACGGCATCCGCGTCCAGGCGATCAGCGAGGGCGGCCTCAGACGTCTCTACAGCCGCACCGGCGACGACATCGCCAAGGCCTTCCCGGACGTGATCGAGGCGCTCGACTTCGAGGGCGTGATCGACGGCGAGCTGCTGGTGCTGCGCGGCGGTCGCGTGGCGCCCTTCGGCGACCTGCAGCAGCGGCTGAACCGGAAGAGCGTCGACGCCAGGGTGATGGCTGAATATCCGGCCGGCATCCGCGCCTACGACATCCTCTCCGACGGCGGCGAAGACGTCCGTCATCTCCCCTTCGCGGGCCGGCGCGGGCGGCTGGAGACCCTGGTCTCCAGGATCGCGTCCTCGCGCATCGACCTCTCGCCGATGCAGCCCTTCGAAACCTGGGAGGCGCTCGCGGAGCTCAGGGCGCATCCCCCCGCCGGCGATCCGGAGGCCGCCGAAGGACTGATGCTGAAGCGGTGGGACTCGATCTACGAGGCCGGCCGGCCCAAGGGCCCCTGGTTCAAGTGGAAGCGGGACCCCCACCTGATCGACGCGGTGCTGATGTACGCCCAGCGCGGCCACGGCAAGCGCTCGAGCTACTATTCTGACTACACCTTCGGGGTCTGGGACGAGGACAGACTGACCCCGGTCGGCAAGGCCTATTTCGGCTTCACCGACGAGGAGCTGAAGCAGCTGGACAAGTTCGTCCGCGACCACACCACCGAGCGCTTCGGCCCGGTGCGGGCGGTGAGGGCCGATCGGGACTTCGGCCTGGTGCTCGAAGTCGCCTTCGAAGGCTTGCAGGCGTCGAGCCGACACAAGTCCGGCGTCGCCATGCGCTTTCCCCGGATCAGCCGCATCCGCTGGGACAAGCCGGCGCGGGAGGCGGACGAGATCGGGACGCTCAGGCGGATGCTGGAGCGGTGACCTTCTCCCCTTGCGGGAGAAGGTGTCGCCGAAGGCGACGGATGAGGGGTCGAGCAGGCCTCTCCGTAGAGCGGAGCGCAACCCCTCACCCGGCCGCTGCGCGGCCACCCTCTCCCGCAAGGGGAGAGGGTCACCGGCGTTACACCCCCGCCGCCGTCGCGTTCAGCCTCGCATAGGCCCCTCCCCTCGCCACCAGATCCCCATGCCGGCCTTCCTCGACGATGCGGCCGTCCTGGAAGACCAGGATCCGGTCCGCCGAGCGGATGGTCGACAGGCGGTGGGCGATGACGATGGTCGTGCGTCCCGCCATCAGGGCCTCGGTCGCGGCCTGGACCTGGACCTCGGTCTCCACATCCAGCGACGACGTGGCCTCGTCCAGCACCAGGATCGAGGCGTCCGCCAGGAACGCCCGGGCGATGGCCACGCGCTGGCGCTCGCCGCCCGAGAGCTTGACGCCCCGCTCGCCGACCAGGGTGTCGTAGCCCTTGGGCAGGCGGGCGATGAAGTCGTGGGCCCGCGCGCGCTTGGCGGCGGCGACGATCTCGTCCTGGGTCGCCCCCGGCCGGCCATAGGCGATGTTCTCGCCGATGGACCGGTGGAACAGGGCCGGGTCCTGGGGAACCACCGCGATCGAGCGCCTGAGCGACACTTGGGTCACGGCCGAGATGTCCTGCCCGTCGATGAGAATGCGGCCGGCCTGCAGGTCGTAGAGACGCTGGATCAGCTTGACGAAGGTCGACTTCCCCGCGCCGGTCGGGCCCACCAGCGCCACCCGCTCGCCGGGCGCGATGCCAAGCGAGAAGTCGCGGTAGGTCGGCTCGGCCTGATTGGCGTAGGCGAAGGTGACATGGTCGAACACCACATGGCCGTCGCCGGGCTGGAATTCCGCGGCGCCCTCGCGGTCGGCCACCGCCGGAGCCTGCGTCATGAAGCCGGCCACATCCTCGGTGTCGTCGAGCGACTTCTGCAGCATGCGGATCTGCTCGCCGACGTTTTTCAGATAGCCGTTCATCAGCATGAAGGCGGTGATGGCGAAGGCCACGTCGCCGGCGCCCGCCTTGCCCAGCGACCACTGGCGCACCACCAGGCCGGTCAGGCCGGCCTGCAGCACCACCATCATCAGGTTCTGGATCAGCCAGACATTGATGAACCGGTTCCAGGTGATCAGGGCCGCCTTGCGCCAGGCCAGCATGACGCCCGCGAAGCGGCTCTCCTCGCGCGACTCCGCGCCGAAGGCCTTGACCGTCGGGTTGGACGAGATGGCGTCGGCCAGGGCCGCGCCGATCTGCGAGTCCAGGGCGTTGGAGCGCAGGTTCGCCGGGCGGACGTACTTGGTGGTCAGGAGCACATTGGACGTCACATAGAGGACGACCATCAGGCCGCTGAACACGCCCACGACCGGCCAGCGCAGGAACATCATCAGGCTGAGGCCGGACAGGACGAAGAAGGCCGGGCCCAGCACCAAGGTCAGGGCGTCGGAGGCCTGGTCGTAGCCCCACATGGCGCGGCTGACCTTGCGCACCGTCGCGCCGGCGAAGGCGTCGGCGTGCCAGTCGGAGGAGAAGGACTGCACCCGCGCGAAGGCGTCGTTGATCATCTCCTCCATGTTGTGAGCCGCGAAGGGGTTCCAGAACCGGAGCTGGATGTTGCGCGAGATGGCGAAGCCCAGGAACACGCCCACGAAGATCGCCCACGCGCGCCAGGCGTGGGCCGGATGGGCGGCGTCGCGGGCCACGGCGTCGACCAGGCCTCTGGCCGCCTGGGGCAGCATCAGGTCCAGGCCCACGGCGAAGAACAGGAAGACGAGCGTCGCCGCCAGCAGACGCGGCCGACGCATCCACTGGGTCATGACGAAAGCCAGCACCTGGCCGTTCGACAGCACGCGCCGTCGGATGGCGTTCTGGTGGATTTCGGGAGTGTCGCTCATTTGAGGCGGTCCAAGCTTCGCCGGAGGTCGCGGATGCGCGAGATCTGGCTCGTGGGAGACGGATGGGGGCGGAAACGGCGGGACGGGAGCGTCCCGCGGCAGCGGTTGGTCATCGGAAGGTCCTGGAATCGGCGGGGATTTCCGGCGCCGATCACGGAGGCCTTCGACCTAGTCGAGCCCGCCGGATACGCCGGTGCGGAGTGTGAGCGACACGACAGCGATCTGCATTCGGCCCCTCCTTTTCCGGCTTGCTTGGGACGGGCGAGCCATAGGCCGGAGACGCGAGTCGGTCAACCGGCGCGGGAATGGCGCCTCGTCTGTGTGGCCGGCGGGGCACGGCGCTTGATCGGCGGGCGTTCAGGCCGGACAAGGAGCCGATGACCGCGGCTCACCTACCCGACGCCCGGCCCGACAACTGGGTCGACCGCTACGCCCCCCGCCCCGTTCGGCCGTGGTTGAAGCTCGCCCGGTTCGACCGGCCGATCGGGACCTGGCTCCTGATGCTGCCAGGCTGGCAGGCCGTGGCCCTGGCAGGGGCCCAGTCTGGCAAGGGACCGGACCTCAAGCTGCTGGCCCTGATCGCTGTCGGGGCCCTGGTGATGCGGGGCGCTGGCTGCGCCTACAACGACATCGTCGACCGCGA
>CAZTMF010000082.1:0-9954 GCA_964614675.1 uncultured Caulobacteraceae bacterium
AACGCCGCCGCCTGCGTTTCTCTTTCCAAATCAACGATGTCAAAGACCGAGGCCGGCTTGCCGACCCCGCCGTTTACGCCCGGCGGCGGCGAGGAGCGGCGTATCTAGTCGCCACCCCGGAGCCTGTCAATCGGCCTTCGGATGATTTCTTCCGCTTCGCGAAAGCCTCATCGTAGGGCGCAAAAATCACCGTGGGCCGCCGAGGGGCTTCCCTCACAGTCCGAGCGATTCGATTGAAGGAGCGGAGACTAACCAAGCCCGGCCCAAAAAGCAAGAGGCCGGAGCGGCGACGTCATCCGTAGACCCCCATATGGACGGCGCCGCATTGCAGCGCAAGGCCCGTGACTGCGACAGGTTTGCCGGCGGTCAGCGGCCCTCGAGCATTCCCAGGTAGGCCTGGGCCCTCAGGCTCACGAAGGAGGGCTGGGCAGTGGTGTGCACCCGGTACATCTGGATGTCGCGGAAATAGCGCTGCAGCCGTTGGCCGCCGAGGGACGCGCGCGGCCCGGCGGTCTCGAACAGGAGGTCCACCGCCCGGCAAGCCAGCTGGCTCGCCTCCTGCGCCATGCCCCAGAGCTTCAGGGTGTCGGCGGGCAGGATCGGCGTTCCGTCACGCCGCCACCGCTCGCATTGTTCCGAATAGCCGTTCACCGCCGCGAAGGTCACGGCCTCCGCCGCGTCGGCCAGGTTCATCGCCTTGCCGAGCGCCCGCCAGACTTCCGGGTTGTGCCGCTGTGTCTTGCCCACGCCGCGGGGGATCGGGGTCACGTCCATCAGCCGCTCGTATTCCTCGAGCGCCGCGCGGGCCGCGCCGGTGGTGATCGCCCCGAACTCGGTCAGGAAGGCGCCGGCCGCCACCCCGATATACATGGGATTGCCGTGCAGGCGCGTGCCGGGGGTGCCGTCGTTGTAGCCCCGCGACGACATCATGAAGTCGACCTCGATCACGTGGTGTTCGGGCAGGAACACCTTGTCCAGCCGCACCGTGTTGGAGCCGGAGCCCTGCATGCCCAGGCTGTGGTCGCCGCCCCAGTCGGGCAGGATCTCGTACTTCTCGCGCGGAACCACGAAGTGCAGGATCCGCGGCGGCCCCTCCCCGGCTTCCAGGACTGTGGAGCCGACGAAATGGGTGGAGATCGGCGCGCCGGAGGCGAAACCGAAGTCGCCGCTGATCAGATAGCCCCCTTGGACAGGGGTCATCACGCCCGCCGGGGTCGCGCGCTGGCAGACCCTCACCTCGCCGTCCGAACCGCCGAAAATCTCCCACTGGGTCTCTTCGGGCCAATGCGAGGCGATCAGGAAGCCGTGGGACGTGCCGAGCGTGTAGCACCAGCCCGACGACGCATGGCCGATCGACAGCTCGTAGATCACGCGAACGAAGGTCGGATAGTCGAACTCGTAGCCGCCGAACATCTTGGGCTGCAGGATCCGGTAGAAGCCGGCCTTGCGGAACGCCTCGTGGACCTCGGGGCCGTACCAGCCACGCCGGTCGGCCTCGTCCTGGCCATCGCGGAGCATTTGGCGAAACCCGCGAGCGCGGGCGATCACCTCCCCGGGCGTCAGGCCGGGCTCGGGCTGGGGCAAGGGGTGGCGCTGGGCCGTCGACGAGATCTCCGCGTGCGCCAAGTCTCCCCCCTCTTAGGCAGCGTGGGACAGTGGCCGCGCCAAGCGATGCTGGCAAGCGCGCCTTGCGCCGGGCGGGACTCGGGTCATATCTGGTGCTGATGCTATCTCAGAAGGCCCGCTACGCTCTGCAGGCGCTGATCGAACTGGGACGGGCCGGGCAAGACGCCCAGCTCACCGCCGGCGAGATCGCGGCCCGCTCCAAGACGCCCCGCAAGTTCCTCGAGGCGATCCTGCTGGAGCTCGCGCGCCGGCAGCTGATCATCAGCCGCAGGGGCAAGTTCGGGGGCTACGCGCTCGCGCGCGCGCCGGAGAACATAAGCTTCGCCGAAGTGATCCGGGTCATCGACGGCCCCCTGGCGCTGGCGCCCTGCGCCAGCCAGCTCGCCTTCCGCAAATGCGACGACTGCGAAGATCTGGAGACCTGCGCCCTCAGGCCCGCCCTGCTCAAGGCCCGCGACGCCACAGCCGCGATCCTGGAGGGCTACACCCTCGCCCTGGCCGTTGCAGGCGGCCCACGCGTCCTCCCCGAGCCGGCCTGAGGCTTCCATCCCCCCGCCTGCCTAGGCGGCGATATAGGCCTTGAGCTCGCGCGCTTCGGCCTCGGTCTCGGCGATCTTGCGCTTGACCAGGTCTCCGATCGACACCAGCCCGAGGAGCCGGCCGTCGTCGCCCGTCACCGGCAGGTGCCTGACCCGGCGGTCGGTCATCCGGCCCAGGAGCGCGTCGACCGTCTCGTCCAGCCGGGCGAAGATCACCTCGCGGGTCATCACGGCCGAGACCAGGCGATCCAGCGCATCGGCGCCCTCCAGCGCCACCTGACGGACCAGGTCCCGCTCGGAGACGATGCCCGCGACGGCGCCGTCCGGCCCAAGAACCACGGCCGATCCGACCTGGCGTTGGTGTAGAAGAGCGGCGGCGACGGCCAGGCTCTCGTCCGGCGAAATCGTGAAGACGATGTCGCCCTTTTCCTTCAGAACTTGTGCAACCAGCATGCTCATCGCCCGTGTGCTTGCGGATGGGCGGCAAGAGTCCTCCAGAACCTGACCCACGGCAACGGCTTTCGGGTCACAACCGCGCGATGAACCGCCAGCCGGCGAGCCGGGCGAACGGACCGACGAGCAGAACGCCGGCCACGAAGCCGGCGATGTGCGCCTCCCAGGCCACCCGGGCCCCTTCCATGAGGGGGCCGCCGAAGATGGCCATCAGGGCGTTCACCACCAGCCAACCCGAACCCAGGCTGATCACCGGCTGGCTGAGGATCGGCGATATGGGCCGGGCGTCCGGTCCCAGCAGCCGCGCCGCCGCGCCCATCAGGCCTGCGATAGCGCCCGACGCCCCGACCACGGGCTCGACGCTGTGCAGATGCAGGGTCACATAGCCGAGCGTCGAAATCACCCCGCACGCCAGATAGAAGAGGAAGAACAGTCCCGCGCCTTTCAGGCCCGGCCCCATCAGCCGCGCCACCGGGGGGCCGAAGGCCAGGGCGCCCAGGGCGTTCATCAAGGCGTGCGCCCAGCCGCCGTGGACGAACATGACCGTCAGCAATCCCAGCCAGCGGCCGCGCCAGAGATCCGCCGGTGTGAAGCCCCAGGCCCGGATGCCCTCGTCTCCCGGCGCCAGCACCGACTGCAGGCCGTAGGCGAGCACGATCCCCGCCACGATCGCGACCGAAGGCCAGGGCGCATTGAACAGCCGCTCCCGCGCGGGCGATCCGGTCCCCGGGGGCGGCTCTTCCGGCGGGGGGGCGCCCCAGGGACCGACGCCTGCCGGCCCTTGCTCGTCACTCATAATACCGCCGTCTCCTGGTTGAACCGCGCTGGCGTCCGAGAGGCCGCGAACCGCCCGGATTAACTAAATCGAGACGTGTTGGCCCGTAACTCGATCCTGCTCAAGTCGGGGTTCATCGAACGCGCGTCACCCGTGAGCCTTCGAGCGTGGAGTTCGTCATGGCCGCCTCACTCCGTCTCCGAATCGCCCTGATCGCCTGCGCCGCCCTGGGAGTGGCGGCTGCGCCTCCGGCCCTCGGCCAGACGATGTCCTCCAACTCCGCTTCCTATAACGCCGGCTGGGGCCGCGTGGCGGGCCAGGAGAACCAGGGCGCCAACCCGCAGATGCGCGACGCCAATGGTAACCTCTTGGTCATCGACGGAATCATCATGAACAGCTCGAACTCCGGCCTGTTCTCGGGCGGCGCGTCGTCCTCCGGCTCCGGCGCCTTCGCCGGCGGCGCGACGGCGATCGGCAACAGCCTGTCGGTCGTCACCCAGGGCGACAACAACGTGGTCATCATCGACTCCCGGCAGATCAACAACGGCGTGGTCACCGCGACCAGCACCACCTCGGGCGGCGGCAATGGCGACTGAGACCCCCAGGCGCAGACTCGGCGCCAAGGCGCTCACCGCGGCGTCGGCCATGGCCATGCTGCTGTCGGGCTGCGCCATGCCGGTGGCCGGACCGAACGGCCTCTACGCCACCCCGATCGGCACGGCCCCGGTCACCGCCAATCCGACACCCTATTCCGGCGCCTTGGTGTGCCTGGGTGAATACGCCCGCCGACGCGGCCTTCGGGCCCCGCGCATCGCGGTCGGCCGCATCTCGGACTACACCGGCAAGGAAGAGGCCGACGGTTCTGGCCGAAAGCTCACCCAAGGCGCTTCGCTGATGGCGATCTCGGCCCTGGCCAAGTCCGGCGCGCCCCTGGTCGAGCGTTACGACACCTCGGTGTCGGAGCTCGAGCTCAAGTACGCCAACAACAAGCTGATCAGCGACGACCCCAACGCCAAGCCGGACGCGCCGGCCGACTATCGCAAGATCATGTCGGGCCAGGTGCCGGGATCGGACTTCTATCTGGTCGGCGGCATCACCGAACTGAACTTCAACATCCGCTCCTCCGGCGTGAACGCCCAGGGCGGCGAGGTCAAAACCACGGGCGTCAAAGCCTCGCTGGGCGGCAACGTCTATGTGATGAACATCGGTCTGGACCTCAGGCTGGTGAACACCAAGTCGCTCGAGGTCGTCGACGTCATCTCCTACCAGAAGCAAATCGTCGGCCGCGAGATCTCGGCAGGCGTGTTCGATATCTTCCATGGCGTGGCCGTGGACGTTTCGGCTGGGAGCGCGGGGCTCGAGCCCCTTCAGCTCGGCGTGCGCGCCCTGATCGAGCGCGGCGTCTTGGAGATGATGGCCAACCTGTACGGCGCCCCGGGCCCTCAGATCTGCCTGAATCCCGCCGACGACCCCCTGGCCGATACCGCCGGAGTCACCGGCGGCTACACCCCCGCATACAACAACCTGGCTTCAAACAATGCGCACAGCCGCGAGGATCCTTATCGCTGGGATCGCAGCCGTGATCCCCCTGATGCCGCCGATCGCCGGGGTCGCTACTAGCCAGACGGCCGACAACTCCGTCGTCAACAGCCAGGCCCAGCTTGGCGACGTCACCTCGTCCCAGACCCTCGACGTCGTCACCGTCACCGACACGACGGCGGCGACCACCACGGCCACCGGCAATAGCGTCACCGCCGGCTCCGACGTCGGCTCGCTGGACGTGCGGTCGACCCAGTCGATGCAGGGCGCGGCGACCGCGACCACCACGCTCAACGTCGACACCGACGGCCAGGCCGGCGAGGTCGCCCTGACCACCGCGGCCACCGGCAACACCGGCGAGGCCGACAGCCTGGGCGGCGCGCCCCTGACCGGGAACCTGCAGCAGAGCACCGGCCCCGGCGACATCAGCGCGGTCAGCCGCATCGAAGCGGCGGACGGCCAGACTGGCGATGTGATCGACAATACCCAGGCCATCGGCAACACCCAGGGCGTGGCGGTCGCCGGCGCGGCGGCGACGGTCTCGGTGACCCAGAGCGCGGCCGGCTCCACCGTGACCGACGGCGGCATGAACCTCGGCTACACGCCGGGCGAGGCGGACCTGGCCGCCAGCGCGGTCTCTAACAACATCACGGCCACGGGCCTCGACGGCGGCTCTCAGTCGCTGACCCTGAACCAGAGCATGACCGGGACCATGACCCAGTCGGCCCAGTTCGTGGCCGTGGGCCAGGCCGAGACCGTGACCAACGCCGCCACCGCCAGCGCCAACAACATCTCCGTATCCAACGACGGCGGCCCGCTCGACGTCGTCGCGGTCCAGGACAACCAGGGCTATGTCCGCGGCCAGGCCGAGAGCACGGCCTATTCCTTCGGGACCAGCACGGCGGTGGCCAACGGGGTCGGCAACTCCGCCATCTACGGCGAGACCGGCGGCCAGATCGCCCTGAACAGCACCCAGACCAATTCCGGCGCGGGCGTCGAGGCGATCGCCAGTTCGGGCGGGTCGGTGGGCTACGACCTTTCGAGCTCGGCCACGGCCATGGGCAATGCGGTGACCGGCTATGCCTGCTCGGCCTGCGGCGGGGTGATGAACGTCGCCTCGAGCCAATCCAACACCGCAGATATCGGCGCCAGCTCCTCGATCCCCTATGCCGGCACGGCCGGCCCCATCCGCTCGGCCACCTCCGTGGCTACGGCGGTTGGCAACAGCGCCACCTTCTACGTCAGCAAACCCTCGAACTGAGATCGGCCGCGCCTTATCAAGGCGATCGAGGGAGACTGCGATGGACCAGGCTTTGGACGGCCGCTGCGCGTGCGGCGAGGTGCGCTATCGGCTGACCGATCGGCCGATGTTCGTGCACTGCTGCCATTGCCGCGACTGCCAGCGCCAGACCGGCAGCGCCTTTGTGATCAACGGGATCGTCGAGCTCGACCGCATAGAGCTGCTGTTCGGCGCGCCCGAACCGGTGACCGTGCCGACAGACAGCGGCCGCCCGCACGATATCTATCGCTGCCCCACGTGCCGCACGGCCCTCTGGAGCGATTACGGCCGCCGCTCCCGGGCGCGCTTCGTCCGGGTGGGGACGCTGGAGGATCCCTCGGCCGTGACGCCCGACGTGCACATCTTCACGCGATCGAAGCTGCCCTGGGTGACGTTGCCCGCGTCCACGCCTGCCTTTGAGGTCTATTACGAGACCGAGAAGCTCTGGCCACCCGAGAGCCTGGCGCGCAGGCGGGCGATCCTGCCCAGCAGCTAGTCCCTGGGACGCAGCATGTAGCTGGGCGTCGGAGCGGTCGGCGGGCCAGAGGCGGGGCCGATCATCGAAGTACACACCTTCAGCGTGCGCCGCGGCAGCTTGGGGCGGCTCCGTAGCCATTCGGCCCGCGCGGTCCAGAAGAACGAAGGCGTCCGTCCCCGGAAGTCGCAGCTGCGCAGGAACAGCAGGCCCACCTCCTGGCCGCCTCGCCAGCGCACCTGGCCTTCGAAGGCCTGGCCGGTGGACCAGACCACCACGATGAACTGGTCATCCTCGGGCGCGGCGCCTGAGAACTGCAGACGGGCGCCGCGTTCGTTGTAGTCCCGGATGGTGCAGTCGGCGCCGCCCGGAAAGGCCTTGCCCCTGAGCGTGGTCGGCTGGCGCGGTATGGACCTGCGGTCGGCCGGCGAGGATTCGACTTCTGCGATCGACATGATCGAGAGAATATCCATGTTAGGTTAAGCACCGCTTTCAACGCGACCCTGCGTCTTTCCGGCGCCGTGCGGCCGTCTTGCCTTGGCCACATCTGGACGCCACCTTGCCGGCCAATACGAGCGAGACCCCAGGTTTGATGACATTCAAGCGATCCCTGGCCGCCTTCACGGCCGGCCTAGCCCTTTGCGGCTCCGCCCTTCCCGCCAGCGTCCTGGCCCAAGCGGCCCACGCCTGGCCCCAGGCGACCAGTGACATCCCTGCCGATCCGAACGTCCGCTTCGGCGTCCTGCCAAACGGCATGCGCTACGCCATCCAGCACAACGCCACCCCGCCCGGTCAGGCGTCCCTGCGCCTGAGGTTCGACGCCGGCTCCCTGATGGAGACCGACGCCCAGCAGGGCCTCGCCCACTACCTCGAGCACATGACCTTCAACGGGTCCAAGAACGTGCCCGAAGGCGAGATGATCAAGATCCTCGAGCGCCTGGGCCTGAGCTTTGGCGCCGACACCAATGCGTCCACCCAATTCACCCAGACCGTCTACCAGTTCGACATGCCGTTCTCCGACAAGGAGAGCCTCGACAAGGCGCTGATGCTGTTGCGCGAAGGCGCCGACAAGCTGCCGCTGGATTCCGCCGCCATCGACCGCGAGCGGGGCGTCATCCTCTCCGAAGAGCGTTCGCGCGATAATCCCCAGCTGCACGTCTACAAGTCCGGCCTCGACTTCTTCATGAAGGACCAATTGGCCGCGCGTCGCCTGCCGATCGGCCAAGTCAGCGTGATCAACAGCGCGGGCCGCGACCTGCTGCTCGACTATTACCGCAAATACTACCGGCCCGAGCGGGCCGTGCTCATCGCCGTCGGCGACTTCGATCCGGCTGAGATGGAGTCCAAGATCAAGGCCGACTTCTCCGACTGGAAAGGCGAGGGCCCCGCCGGCCCCGAGCCGAAGCTCGGCGTTCCCGAGAAGCGGGGCGCTCAGACCAAGCTGGTGGTCGAGCCGGGAGCGCCGCTCAACATCCAGATCGAGTGGCTGAAGCCGCACGACGCGACGCCTGACAGCAAGGCCAGGCGGGCCCGCAAACAGATCGAGCAGCTGGCCCTGGCGGTGCTGAACCGCCGCCTCGGGCGCATCTCGCGCTCCGACGCCCCTCCCTTCATTTCGGCCCAGGCGGCCAAGGGCGACGACCTGGATTCGGCCGAGGTGAGCGTCGTCTATGTCTCGGCCCAGCCCGGCAAGTGGAAGCCGGCGCTCGACACCGCCGACGCGGAAGTGCGCCGTATCGTGAAGTACGGCGTCACCCAGTCAGAGCTGGACCGCGAGATCTCCGAATGGCGTGTGGCCCTGCAGACCGCCGCAGCCCAGGCCCCGACGCGCAAGACGCCCCAGGTGGCCAACGACATCGTCGAGACCCTCGACGACGATGAGGTCGTGACCAGTCCCGCCCAGGACCTCGCCCTGT
Organism: uncultured Caulobacteraceae bacterium; assembly: GCA_964614675.1. GTDB lineage: Bacteria > Pseudomonadota > Alphaproteobacteria > Caulobacterales > Caulobacteraceae > JANWHQ01. The sequence goes on from CAZTMF010000082.1 coordinate 8,603, forward strand.
TCCAGCAATCGGTCCGCGGGCTCAAGGCCGAAGCGGTGAGCGCAGCGCTCAAGGAGATCTTCAGCGGCTCTGGGCCGCTGGTGTTCATGTCCAGCCCCGATCCCATCGACGGTGGCGAGGTCGCGCTCGACAAGGCGTTCCAGCTCGCCGAGGCGGCGCCGGTGAAGCCGCCGGAAGTCGAGCTGGCCAAGGGCTGGCCCTACGGCCACTTCGGAACGCCCGGCAAGGCGGCGGAGCAGAGGTCGATCGCCGATCTCGGCGTCACCCTGGTGCGCTTCGCCAACGGCGTACGCCTGACGGTCAAGCCGACCAAGTTCCGCGACAACGAGGTGATGGTCCGGGTCCGCATCGGTCACGGTCTGCTCGATCTGCCCAAGGATCGCGTCTCAGCGGCATGGGCCGCTCGTTACGGCGCCTTTTCCGAAGGCGGCCTGAAGGACCTCTCAGCCGAGCAGCTCGAGCAGATCCTGGCCAACAAGGTCTATGGCGCCACCTTCCTGCCCGGCGAGGACGCTTTCGTGCTGCAGGGCTCCACCCGTCCGGAAGATCTGCCAATCCAGATGCAGGTGCTGGCCGCTTATGTCTCGGCGCCCGGTTACCGGCCCGAGGCCTTCCAGCGCGTGCGCACCTATGCGGCGACCCTGGAGCAGCAGCTCGACGCCACGCCGTCGGGTGTGGCGAACCGCGATCTCAACCGGATCCTCCATGGCGGCGATCTCCGCTTCGGCTTCCCGGCCCCGTCGGACATCGCGGCCAGTACGCCGGAAGCCTTCAAGACGGCGCTGCAGAATCCGATCTCGCAGGGCCCGATCGATGTGGTCATCGTCGGCGACATCAGCCTCGACAAGGCCATCGCCCTGACCGCCTCGACCTTCGGCGCCCTGCCCGCCCGCTCAGCCGACGAGGTCACCCCCGCTGCTCGCGCCGTGGCGCTGCCTCGGCCGACACCCGAACCGGTGATGCTCCATCACAAGGGCCGCGCCGACCAGGCGATCGCCTACGCCGCATGGCCGACCGACGACTTCTTCTCCAGCCCCCAGCGGGCCCGTACGCTGCGGGTGCTGGCCCAGATCGTAGAGAACCGCCTGCTCGAGGATCTGCGCGAGACGGCCGGCGTGACCTATTCGCCCCAGGCCGGCGCCAACGCCTCGCTGGTCTTCCCGCGCTATGGCTATCTGGCCGCCCAGGTCGAGGTGCCGCCCGCCAAGATCGGGGCCTTCTACGACGACCTGACCAAAATCTCGGCCGACCTACGCGCCAAGGACGTCACGCCCGACGAGCTGGCCCGGGCCAAGAAGCCGCTGATCGATGATCTGGAGAAGTCGCGCGCGTCCAACGAGTACTTGCTCGAG
>CAZTMF010000083.1:0-2593 GCA_964614675.1 uncultured Caulobacteraceae bacterium
GGCCTTGCCGGTGAACTTCAGGTCGAGGTCGAAGTCGTAGGTTCCGCCGGCGCCCTGCAAATAGTCGCCGGCCAGGCGGGTGCCCTGCACGGCGTTGGCGCCGCCGGGCGTGATGGTCCCCATATTGGTCAGCAGCCCGCCGTTCAGCCGCACATAGTCCAGGGTGGTGAAGGTCGAGTGTTCGAAGTTGTTGAACGCGTTCGAACCCGTCCCCAGGTCGACGTCGCCATAGACGCCGACATAGCTGTTGATGGTGTCGTCGCCGCCTGTGCCCTCGATCGCCAGCAGCGAGGCCGCGGTGGTCAGGCCATGCAGGTTGATGGTGTTGACGTGGCCGCCGTCGATCAGGACGCCTATGCCGTAAACGGCGCCGCCGTAGACGTCGCCGTTCAGCGTCGCGGTGATGTCCTGGACGCCGAATTTGGCGTCGCTCTGGAAGAAGGCCCCGATGCCGTTCTTGCCCACGGCGTAGATGTTGCCGTTCTGGATGACGGTGACCTTGCCGGCCGAGCCGTTCCCTCCGAATGAACCGGCGAAGGAGAGGCCGATGCTGGAGCCGTACTGGCCTCCGCCCCCGCCGACGGATTGAGCGAAGATGCCCAGCGAGCCGTCGCCGGTCAGGATGATGTCGCCGGTGTTGATCACCGTGACGTCGCCGCCGTTGCCGCCGTTGCCGGCGAGCGGGTTGATCCCGAGGTTGGCTACCTTGCTGTAGTCAGGGCCTCCAGCCGCGCTGAAATCGCCCCACTTCATGAGGCCGAGAGCCGTGTCGCCGGCCACGCCGCCGCCGCCGCCCACGCTCTGGGCGTAGATGCCGTAGGCGCCGAAGCCCGAGGTGCGGATCACCCCGTTGTTGACCACGGTCACCTTGCCGCCGTCGCCGGCCGAGCCGCCGGCGCCCGAGATGGCGATCTGGCCGAACTCGCCGATGACACCTTCGCCGCCCGTGCCGCCGCCGCCGCCCACCGACTGTGCGAAGATGCCGTGCGCCAGGTTCCCCGCGGTCTGGATGCGGCCGTTGTTGGTCACCGAAACGGCGCCGCCGTTTCCGGACGCGCCGCCCATGCCCCCGATCTGGATGCCGTAGGACGGCTCCTTGAAGGACTTCGCGAGGTCGATGGTGTCCTGCAGGTTCCCGACCTCGGCCATGGTGGCCGAAAGCGCCTGGTTGTAGGTGTAGGTATTGCCCTGGAAGTCCGTGGCGCCGCCGTCGCCGCCGCCGCCGCCGATGCTCTGGGCGACCACGCCGCGGGCCCGGAATCCGTCGGTGTAGATCCCGCCCGAGTTTACGACCTGGACCTGCCCGCCGTCGCCGGCGACCCCGCCTTGACCGCCGATAGAGACCTCTCCGGCGAGGCCCGAGCCGCCCTCGCCGCCCCCGCCCCCGACCGACTGGGCGTAGACCCCCGTCGAGGCGCCGCCCTTGGTGGTGATCAGGCCGGTGTTGGTCACCTTGACCAGGCCGCCGTCGCCGCCGCCTGCGCCCGATCCGCCGATGGCGATCTGGCCGCCCTTCGCGTCGCCCTTGTCGGCCAGGTCGAGGAAGTTGACGATTTCCTGGCCCTGGGTCGAGACGATGCCGCCCGCGCCCCCGCCGCCGCCCACCGACTGGGCGAACACGCCGTAGGAATGGCCGCCCAGCGTGGAGATCAGGCCGGCGTTCTCGACCTCGACCTGACCGCCGTCACCGGCCGCGCCGCCCTGGCCGCCGATCGAGACGCTCACCGAGGTCGCCTTCTTGGCGCCCTCCTTCGGCTCCTTGTTGGAGAAGCTCATCGAGAAGCCGCGGGCCGAGCCGCCCGCGCCGCCCCCGCCGCCCACCGACTGGGCGAAGACTCCCGCCGATCCGTCGGACCGCGTCTGCAGCAGGCCGGTGTTGAACACGAAGACCTGGCCGCCGTTGCCCGCCTCCCCGCCGAAGCCGCCCATGGCCACGGCGAAGGTTCCGTTCTGGCCCTCGCCGAAGGCGCCGGCCGCCGCGGTGGCCACCCCCGCATCGCCGCCGCCGCCGCCGATCGACTGGGCGTAGATGGCGTTGGACTGAGCGCCCAGGGTGATGATCTGGCCGCCGTTGAGCACGCGCGTCAGTCCGCCGTCGGCGCCTGTCCCGCCGAAGCCGCCCAGGGCGACGCTGATGTTCTCGCTGTTGGAGCCGAAGCTCGCCGAGGCGCTGCCGCCGGCGAGATAGTCGCTCCACTGGTTCTCGTCGATGCCGGCCATGCCGCCGTGGCCGCCGCCGCCGCCGACGCTCTCGGCGAAGATGCCGTGTGCGCCTTCGCCCTCGGTGAGGATCAGGCCCTGGGTGTCGACCAGGACCTCGCCGCCCACCGAGCCCGAACCGCCGGCGCCGCCGAAGTTCATCGAGAGGTTCACGGACTCGCTGCCCGACAGGGTCAGGGCCCCCGCCGCGCCGCCGGTTCCCCCGCCGCCGCCCACCGACTGCGCGAAAAGGCCGATGGCGCCCGCGCCGGCGGTGTGGATGACCGAGTCGCTGGTGGAGAAGGCGCTGGCCAGCCCGCCCGCGCCGCCCGCGCCGCCGCTGCCGCCCAGGGCGAAGGCCATGTTGGCGGACTTCGAACCCCCGAGCGCGGCC
>CAZTMF010000083.1:2693-7886 GCA_964614675.1 uncultured Caulobacteraceae bacterium
CCAGGGTGAAGCCCAGGGAGACGTTATCGGTCTTGGAGACGCCGCCGGACAGGGCGCCGGACCAGCCGCCGTCACCGCCGCCGCCGCCCACCGACTGGGCGAAGAGGCCGTAGGCGCGGTCGCCGGTGGTGACCATCGGACCATAGGCCGAGACGTCCACGTGGCCGCCGTCGCCGCCCGCCCCGCCGCTCCCGCCCAGGGCGGCCGACAGGCCCACGGTGCTGGAGCCCACCGAGAGGGCGCCCGAGACGGAGAACCCGCCCGCGCCGCCGCCGCCGCCGACGCTCTGGGCGAAGACGGCATGGGCGTCGTCGCCGCTGGTCGCGGCGCCGGTCGCGGAGACCAGGGTGACGTGGCCGCCGTCGCCGCCTGCCCCCCCGCCGCCGCCGAGCGTGAGGCTCAGCGCCCCGGAGACGCCGGAGGACAGCGCGCCGGTGATCGAGCCGGCCCAGCCGCCCGAGCCGCCTCCCCCACCGATGGACTGCGCCTGGAATGCATAGGAGCGATCGCCATGGGTGACGGCCGCGGCGTGGCTGATCAGCTGGACCTCGCCGCCGCTTCCGCCGGCCCCGCCGCCGCCTCCGACCGCCAGACTCGCGCCGCCCGCGGATTCTCCGACCGCGACGGCGCCGGCCACCGAGAAGCCGCCGGTCCCGCCGCCACCGCCCACGGACTGGGCCAGGACGCCGGCCGCATCCTTGCCGTAGGTCACGATCCCCGGGCCGTTGATGTCCAGGGTGACCGCGCCGCCGTCGCCGGCCGCCGCGCCGCCGCCGCCGATGGAGACGCCGATCGCGCCTGCGACGCCGCCGCCGGAACCGGCGATCGCGCCGCTCCAGCCGCCCGCGCCGCCGCCGCCGCCGACGCTCTGGGCGTAGACGCCGGCCGAGCGATCGCCGGCCGTCTCGATGGAGGCGCTGCTGGTGACGCTCACCGCGGCGCCGTCGCCGCCGGCGCCGCCGGCGCCGCCCACGGCCACCGAGCCGGAGACCGCCGCCTCGCCCCCCGCGAAGGCCGCCGCCACGGCGAAGCCGCCGGTCCCGCCACCGCCGCCGATCGACTGGGCGAACACGCCGTCGGAGTCGGCGCCCTGGGTCGACAGGACACCGCTGGCGGTCACGGCCACCTTTCCGCCGTCGCCGCCCGCGCCGCCCGCGCCGCCGACGCCGATGGAGATGTCGCCGAACGCGCCGACCGAGCCGCCCGCGCCGTATCCGCCGCCGCCGCCGCCGCCGCCCACGCTCTGGGCGAAGATGGCCGCCGCCCGCTCGCCGACCGTGTCGATCCGGCCGCTGGTGTCGACGCTGACCGCGCCGCCCTTGCCGCCGGTCCCGCCGGAGCCGCCCACCGAGACGTTCAGGAAGGCGCCGGCGCTGATCGCCCCGCCGCCGAGGCCGCCGCCGCCGCCCACGCTCTGGGCGAAGACGCCGCCCGACCGGTCGCCGGTGCTGACGATCCGGCCTTCGTTCGAGACGCTGACCTTGCCGCCGTCGCCGCCGGTCCCGCCCGTGCCGCCCACGGCCACCACGCCGGCGACCGTGCCGCCGTCGCCGCCCGAGCCGCCCACCGACTGGGCGAAGACGCCGAACGAGCCCGCGCCGGTGGTCTGGAGCAGGCCGGAATTGTCGACCGAGACCTGGCCGCCGACGGCGCCGTTACCCGCCGCGCCGCCGACGGAGACGAGGCCCCCGCCGCCGCCGCCCGAGCCGCCGCCGCCGCCCACCGATTGGGCGAAGATGGCGTCGGAGGCGTCGCCCTCGGTCCAGACCGCGCCGGCGTTGGTGACGCCGACCTTGCCGCCATGGCTGCCGTTGGTGCCGTCGCCGCCGATAGCGACCAGGCCCGAAGCCTCGCCGCCGTCGCCGCCGCCGCCGCCGATGGACTGGGCGAAGACGCCGCGCGAGAAGGCGCCGCTCGTGTGGATGTAGGAGGTCGCGGCGGCATTGACCGTCACGGCGCCGCCGTCCCCGCCCTGGGAGCCGTTGCCGCCGACGGAGAACAGGGTGATCGACGAGTCTCCCCCCGAGCCGCCGCCGCCGCCCACCGACTGGGCGAAGATGCCGTTGGCGTTCTTGCCGGTGGTGTCGATCTCTCCCGCCGCCTTGACCAGCACGTCGCCGCCGGATCCGGCGCTGGCGCCGTTGCTGGCGAAGCTGAGGGAGAAATAGGAATCGCCGCCGTTGCCGCCGAAGCCTCCGATGCTGGCGGCATGGATGCCGTCGGCGAGCTTGCCGGAGGTCCGGATCAGGGTGTTGGCGCCGGTGTCGACTTCGACCGACCCGCCATGCGCGGCGTCGCCGCCGCTGGACGACGAGCAGATGGCCACCGAGCAGCTGCCCGCGTTTCCGCCCGAGCCGCCGATGCTGGCCGCATAGATGCCGTAGGACCGCTGGCCCGCGGTGAGCAGCGAGCCTGCGTGGAAGTCGACGGTGACTGTACCGCCTGCGCCGCCGGGACCGCCGTCGCCGGCCGAGCCGCCGCCCACATAGAAGTCTCCGCCGTCGCCCCCGCGGCCGCCGGCGCTCAGGGCGACGATGCCGTGGGAGGTGGCCCCGGTGGTCGAGACGTTCCCGGTGAAATCGACATTGACCGCGCCGCCCGCGCCGCCCCAGCCCCCGTCGCCCGCGCTGGCGACCAGGCCGGCGTCGCCGCCCGTGCCGCCGTAGCCGCCCTCGCTCTTGACGAACACGCCGGCCGCGTCGTGGGTCGTGATGGTGTGCGAGCCCACGTCGATGACCGCATTCAGCGGCTGCCCGACGTTGCCGGAATCGCCGTCGCTGAAGGCCGAGCCGCTGGCGCCGTGGGCGCCCAGCGAGGTCAGCGAAAAGCCGGGGCTTCCCGACGGCGGCGTGACGTCGTCGAGGATGCCGGAGGCCAGGAGCGTATCGATGCTGGGATAGCTATAGGCCGCGCCGGTCGGGACATTGCCCGTGCAGCTGGCGATCTGGGCCGCCGTGCTGCAGGCCGCCGCCGCGGGCTGGACCGTCAGGACCACGACGCCGACGCCGATGGCGAGAGCGGTCTTGATCTGCAGCAGCAGGAGCCGGGTCGAGGAGTCGAGACGGTCGGCCAGCGCCGCCGCCCGTCGCTCGGATTGACGCGAGGCCGGATGGTCCGCGATCGAGACCGGTTCGGGCGGCGCCAGGGCTTCGGCCAGGCCGCCCAGGGCCCCATGCAGCCGGCGCATGGCGTCGGCCGAAGTCTCCACGCGGGTCAGCAGGCGCCGGGAAATCTCATTCCGGATCGCCTGAAGCTCGGCCTCGCATCCGCCGAAACGGCGGCGGAGGGTCAGGGCGACGGCGGTGTCGGCGCTTTCGACGCGGATGCGGGCGCTGAGCAGGTCCAGCGCATCGGCAAGTCGCAGCAGTTTCTGCGACCGACGCGCGGCGGAATCCAGGGCTCCAGGAGCCCGTTTGATGTCGTGCGCCACGGACGCCCCCACTCCCCGCCTACCTGCGGTCCCAACCCAAGGCCAAGCCTAGTCCTGGCTGCAGCAAATCCCAAGCCGAACAACTGTGGCGTGTGCGGGAACAGGTCAGAGCCGGCCGGCTTCGCGCAGGCGGTCGATCAGCCACAGGCGCGGGGGCGGCAAAGGGCGGTTCAGGGGCGCGAAGACGTACTGTTCGAGGAAGTGCCCGGTCAGGTCCAGGCCCGTGCCGACGTCGCCCGCGCCGAGGCCCGTCTGGGACGAGAGCAGGAACGGCGGCAGGGCCAGGAGCCGGTCCTTGTAGGGCTCGCCCGCGGCGCGGCTGACCGCCCTGCCGGTGCGCGGGCTGACGTAGATCAGATCCTCGGTCGAGCCCGTGGCCGCGCAGCGCGAGAGGTCGAAGCCGAAGCCCAGCTCCTCCAGAAGTCCGGCCTCGAAGCGCACATAGACGGCCGGCCAGATGTCGGCGACCTGCAGCGCCGCCGCCAGGGCCTCGAAGGCCAGGAAGGCGCCCGGATGCGGCTCGCGCTCGGGCAGGGCCGCGGCGGTCACCGCGGCGGCCGACGACAGGCCCGCCAGGGCCGCGGCGTCGTCGAACAGCTCCGAGGGGCCGTAGCCCTCGGCCTCCAGCGTGGCCGAGCCCAGCTGGTCGGAGGTGCGGGCCCGATAGCGCACCAGCACCCGCGCGCCGGCCTGCAGCATCGGCTTCAACCGCCGCGAGGCGCCGCCGGCCACGTGCGCGGCCCAGCGGCCCCGCGTCGCGGTCAGGATGTCCACGATCGCCCCGGTCTCGCCGTGCGGCCGGGCCGAGAGCACGAAGGCGTCCTCTTCGAATTCCATCCGGCCCCAAGCCTAACCGAAACGGCTCAGGCGTCGAACTCCAGCCCCATGCCGGCATAGAGCTCGCGCCGCTCGGCCCACTTGGGGTCGACCTTGACGTGAAGGAACAGATGCACCGGGCGGCCGAGCAGTTCGGTCAGCTCCTCGCGCGCCTTCTGGCCGATCCATTTCAGGGTCTGGCCGGCCTTGCCGAGCACGATCGGCCGCTGGTTCTCGCGCTCGACGAAGATGGTCTGCTCGATGCGCAGGCCGCCCTTGGGGTGCTCGGCGTAGGAGGTGGTCTCCACCGCCGCCGCATAGGGCAGCTCCTGGTGCAGGCGCAGATAGATCTTCTCGCGGGTGACCTCGGCGGCCAGCACCCGCATCGGCACATCCGCGGTCTGCTCCTCGGGGTAGAGCCACGGCCCCTCGGGCATCAGCCCGGCCAGGCGGCGCATCAGGTCGTCCACGCCCGAGCCGGTTGCCGACGAGATCATGAACACCTCGGAATAGACCCCGCTCTCGAACAGCTGCTGGGAGAGGGCCAGCAGGGTGTCGCGGCGCATCTTGTCGATCTTGTTCAGCGCCAGGATCGCCTGCCGGCCGGCGGTCTTCAGCCGTTCGGTGATCTGGATCCGGTCCTCGACCGCCATCCTGTCGGCGCCCGTCGCCTTGCCGGCCGCCATCGCCACCTCCGCCTGGGAGTCCACCAGGTGCACCACCACGTCGGCGTCCTCGGCGCCGCTCCAGGCGGCGTGCACCATCGAGCGGTCGAGCCGGCGGCGGGGCTTGAAGATGCCGGGCGTGTCGACCAGCACGATCTGGGCCGGCCCTTCCATCACCACGCCGCGCACGTTGAACCGCGTGGTCTGCACCTTGGGGGTGACGATCGACACCTTCGAGCCCACCAGCCGGTTGACCAGGGTGGACTTGCCGGCGTTGGGCGC
>CAZTMF010000083.1:7986-9868 GCA_964614675.1 uncultured Caulobacteraceae bacterium
TGGAAGAACCGGCTGGGCCGAGCGTCGACGAACCATGTCCACGGCTTGAAGATCGAGGCCTTGTCGTTCCACGACAGCAGGATGATGTCCGCCTGGCCCACCAGGTTCTCGAACGGCACATAGCCCACCCCGATCGCCTCGGGGAAGCGGCTGTCCTGGGAGTTGTCGCGGTTGTCGCCCATCATGAAATAGTGTCCGGCCGGCACGACATAGACGCCGGTGTTGTCGACGTCGCCGTCGGACCCGTAGGCGTAGGTGATATAGCTCCGGCCCCCCGGCAGGGTCTCGCGGTAGCGCTGGACCGGACGGGAGAAGCCGAAGGGCGTCGTCTCGGTGGTGGGGCTCAGGGCCTGGCGCGGCAGGGGCTTGCCGTTCAGCCAGACCACCCCAGCCTTCACCTGGATGCGGTCGCCCGGCAGGCCGATCAGCCGCTTGATGTAGTCGGTGTGGTTGTCCCTGGGCAGCTTGAACACCACCACGTCGCCGCGATGGGGCTTCAGCGTGCCGATGCGGCCCTTGAACAGCGGCGGGCTCAGCGGCAGCGAGTGGCGGCTGTAGCCGTAGGCGTATTTCGACACGATGATGTAGTCGCCCTGGAACAGGGTCGGCTCCATCGAGGCCGATGGGATGGTGAAGGGCTGGAACAGCAGCACCCTGATCACGAAGGCGATCAGGAGGGCGTAGATCACCGTCTTGATGATCTCCACGAACTCGCTGGACGGCCCCCGATGGCCGTGGTGGGTGTCGTCCATGTGCGCCTTGTGGCTCTACTTGAGCCCGTGGAAGAAGCGGCTGGGGCGCAGATCCAGGAGCCAGGTCCAGGGTTTGAAGATCGACGCCTTGTCGTTCCACGATAGGAGGACGAACGAGGCCCTGCCCACCAGATTCTCCTCGGGCACGTAGCCGACCCCGACGTCCGTCGGGAAACGGCTGTCGGCGGAGTTGTCGCGGTTGTCGCCCATGAAGAAGTAGGACTTGGCCGGCACCGCATAGACGCCGGTGTTGTCGGCGTCGCCGTCGGGGCCATAGGAATTGGTTACATAGGTCCGGCCGCCCGGCATGGTCTCCTGGAAGCGCTGCACGGGATGGGTCAGGCCGAAGGGACCGGTCTCGACGCCCGGCGAGATCTCCTGGCGCGGGAAGGCCTTGCCATTGACGTAGACCACGCCGCGGCTGACCTGGATCTTGTCGCCCGGCAGGCCGATCAGCCGCTTGATGTAGTCGGTCTTGTTATCGCGCGGCAGCTTGAAGACGATGATGTCGCCCCGTTGCGGCACGCGGTCGAACAGCCGGCCGTGGAACAGCGGCAGCGCGATCGGCAGCGAGAAGCGGCTGTAGCCGTAGGCGTACTTGTCGATGATCACATAGTCGCCCGGCATCACCGTGGGCTCCATCGAGCCGGACGGAATGGTGAAGGGCTGGAACAGGATGGTGCGGATCACCAGCGCGATCAGCAGCGCGATGATCACGGACTTGCCCATCTCCCACCACTCCTGCACGGAGGTGAGCTGGGGCTTGTCGGCGGATTGCGCGCCCGTGGCGGGAGCGACGTCGGCGTTGTCCATGGCTTGGCTTGCTAGACTTTGGAGGGTTCGGCGGCAAGCGGAGCGCTCGCCGCAGGGGTCTGGATCGGCAGGGCCTCGATGATGACGAAGGCCTGGGCGTAGGGGTGGTCGTCGGTCAGACTGACGTGGACGATGCCCTCCATTCCGGGCGGAACGAGGGCGGCGAGGCGGCTGGCCGCGCCGCCGGTCAGGGCCATGGTCGGCTTGCCCGAGCGCTGGTTCACCACGCCCATGTCGGCCATGTAGACGCCGCGCTTGAAGCCGGTGCCCAGCGCCTTGGCGCAGGCCTCCTTGGCGGCGAAGCGCTTGGCGTAGCT
>CAZTMF010000084.1:0-9841 GCA_964614675.1 uncultured Caulobacteraceae bacterium
AGCGTCGAGCATATAGATCGCATAGTCCGTGATGGCGTCGACGAGCAGCCGGTAGCGATTCTCGTCCTCGGCGAGCCGCGGGACCGCCCGATGCCGACGCGGCTCCACCAGCGCGTCGGCTAGGCCCGTCAGGCCCGGGTCGGAAGCGTCCGTCATTTGGACGCGCTCATGGGTGACGACATTTCACGGAATGTAAGGAGCAGAAGGGAGCGCATCTCCAGATCGCCGGAGCTGGACCGAACATCGGAGGTCGGTTGAGCTCGTCAACCGTACCGTTACACCAAGCCGCCTTCCGCGCATAGGGCGAGGTGGGTCACGCAAGTCACTGGCAAATCGACGTTTTTCCGTGGAACCGATCCGCTTTTGACGCGTTTGGGCCGGCCGCGAGACGAGGGGCGATCGCACCGGAAGCGCCATATCAAAATTGCGCCTAAGGAATATTATCAGCAATAATAGATGGTCTCTTTCGAGATCGAGGCGGTTTGTCGGAAACCCCCTATTCTGATCGTCCTCTGGCCGACGCCCCGCTGGCGCGGGCGCGCAAAGCACATGGGAGAAACGAATGGCCAAGTTCATGGCGATCTATACCGGCGACCCTAACGCCGATCGAGGCCCGCCCGACCAGAAGTCCATCGCTGCGGGCATGGCCGCCTGGCAAGCCTGGGGCGCGCGCTACAAGGACCAGATCGTCGAGTTCGGCGGTCCGCTCGGCAAGACCAAGCGCGTGAACAAGGACGGTGTCGCCGACGCCAGCAACCACATGGCCGCCTATGTGATCGTGGACGCAGAGAGCCATGACGCCGCGGCCCGGATGTTCGTGAACCATCCGCATTTCGCCGTCTTCCCCGGCGACGGGGTCGACGTCATGCCCTGCCTGCCGGTTCCGGGAGCCTGAGTTCGCCGTCCGCGATCCGGCGCAGGGTGTCGACCAGCAGCCCGGGCTCCAGGGCCCTGACACGCGCCTCGATGTCGTCGACGGAGTCTTCCGGCCGCACCGGCGCCGAGACCTGCCCGATGATGGGTCCGGTGTCGTAGTCGCTGTCGACCAGATGCACCGTGGCGCCTGTGGCCAGGTCCCCAGAGGCATGCACGGCCTCGTGCACCCGTCGGCCATAGAGTCCCTGGCCGCCGTGGCGCGGCAGCAGCGCGGGATGGATGTTCAGGATGCGTCCCGAGAAGCGCTTCAGCGTCTCCGGGCCGAGCTTGCGCATATAACCGGACAGCACGACCAGCCCTGCCCCGGCATTCGTTAACGCGTTGGCGATGGCCCGGTCCGCCGCTTCCGCCGAGCCTTCGCTCGAAATGCTGACGCGACGCCACGGCAGGCCGGCGGCTTCGGCCGCGGCGATCGCGGCGCAGCCGGCGTTGTTGCTGATCAGGATGCGACCCTCGGCGTTGAGGTCTCCCTCGGCGATCGCCGTCAGCACCGCGCGCATGCCCGAGCCGCCGTGGGATGCGAGGAAACCAAGCTTAAGCGGCGGACGACGCGTCATTTTCTTCAGTCCAGAGCGTCTCGAACCTCATTCCGTCGTAGGCCGGTTCGATCCCGGCGGGCAGGCTCCTGGCCAGGGCCCGGTAGTCCAGGTCCTGATGCATGTTGGTCAGGATGGCGCGCCGCGGTTTCAGGCGATCGATCCACTCCAGCGCCATGTCCAGATGGGCGTGGGTCGGATGCGGCGTGAGGCGCAGGGCGTCGACGATCCAGACATCCAGATTCTCCAATGCCGGCAAGGCTGTAGGCGGAAAACCAACGATATCGCTGGAATAGGCCACGCCCCCGATGCGGTAGCCCACCGACCGGATGGCGCCGTGGTCCTGGTCGAAGGTCAGCACCGGGATATCGCCCGAGGGGCCCTCGATGGCCCAGGGCTGGCCGAAGGGCGGCAGATCGCGCGCCTCGCAGATGGCGGGATAGCCCCCTTCCCCAGCGAACACATAGCCGAAGCGCTGCATGAGGCCCGCGTGGGTGGCCGCGTCCATGTAGCAGGGCGTGAGCCGGCGATGGCGCAGCCAGAAGGCGCGCAGGTCGTCGATGCCGTGGGTCTGGTCGGCGTGGTCATGGGTGTAGAGCACCGCGTCCAGGCGGCTGACGCCCGCGGCGGCGGTCTGCTGGCGGAACTCGGGCGAGGTGTCGATCACGACGCTGGTCTCGGGTGCGCCGGCGGTTCCGGCCTTGCGACGGACCAGCAGGGAGCAGCGCGAGCGCCGGTTCTTGGGCTCGTCCGGATCGCAGGCGCCCCATGCGCCGTCGGCCCGCGGCACCCCGCCGGAGGAGCCGCAGCCGAGGATGGTGAACTCGAGCACGGCGCTCATGGCCTGGGGATCCTGTCGAACAGGGCGAAGAAGGCGTCTTCGGTGCGCGCCTCGGCTTCGTCAACGGACCAGCCGCGGATCTCGGCGAGCTTGGCCAGGATGTGCGGAAGGAAGGCCGGCTCGTTGCGCCGCCCGCGCATCGGCACGGGCGCGAGATAGGGGCAATCGGTCTCCAGGATGATGCGGTCGGCAGGCATGCGGCGGATCACCGCCCTCACCTCCTCGGCCGCCTTGAAGGTGGCGATTCCCGACACCGAAAACCAGGCGCCCAGGGCCGCGGCCCGGTGGGCGAGCTCGGGGCCCGAGGTATAGCAATGCATCAGGAGCTTGAACGGCGCCTTCGCGTGCTCCTCCTCCAGGATATCGCCCATCACCTCGTCGGCCTCGCGCGTGTGAACCACCAGCGGCAGGCCGGTGCGGCGGGCGGCTTCCACGTGGACGCGGAACACCTTGGCCTGGATGTCGCGCGGGCTCAGGTCGTAGTGGTAATCGAGCCCGGTCTCGCCGATGCCCACCACCTTTGGACGGCTTGCCAGCTCGCACAAGGTCTCCGCCGTAAGTTCAGGGGTCTCCTTGGCTTCGTGCGGATGGGCGCCGACCGTGGCCCAGATGTCCGGATGGGTCATGGCGACGGCATGGACGGCCTCGAAGGACGAGATCTTGTCGCTGATCGTCACCATCAGCCCGACCCCGGCGGCGCGGGCGCGTTCGATCACCTCCTCGCGGTCAGTGTCGAACTGCGGCGCGTGCAGATTCACGTGGCTGTCGATCAGCATGACGGAGCCGGCGGCGAGGTCACGCTCTGGCCGCCTCGCGCAGCGCCCCGACGGCGGTCCAGAAGGCGTCCTGGCGGTCCAGGTTCAGGGCTTCGGCTTCGCCCGGCAGGTTGGTAAGTTGGTCCCAGGCGTCCAGCCACGGTTCGACCCGTCCGGCTCCCTCGGCGTCGGCGGTCTGCTCGACCATGGCCTTCACGTGCTCCGCGAGGCGCTCGAACAGAAGCTCGAACCGTCGCGCGCCCTCCTGGCCTCTCAACTGGCCGGCCAGGGCCAGCAGTTCGGATTCGTCGACGTCGGGCAACCTCCGCAGCAGTTCCAGGGCCGTGCGGTCGACCTCCAGCGCCCCCGCCTCGGCGAGGGCAAGGGCCTGGCCGGGCGAGCCCTTGGCCATGGCGGCGATGCGGCTCGCGGACTCGGTGTCGAGATTGGCGTGGGATTGCACGAAGGCCGCGACGTCGGCGTCGGGCCAGGGCCGGAACTGCAGCCGCCGGCAGCGCGAACGGATGGTCGGCAGCAGCCGCCCGGGCGAATGGCAGACGAGGAACAGCACGCCCCGCGGCGGCGGCTCCTCCAGTGTCTTCAGCACCGCGTTGGCGGCGTTGGCGTTGAGGTCGTCCGCCGCGTCGATGATCGCCACCCGCCAGGGTGAGACCGCGGGCGATTTGGAGAAGAACTCCGGCAGCCGTCGCGCCTCGTCGACGGGGATGTTGCGCCGCGCCTTGCCGTCCTCGACCTCGCGTTCGAGCACCAGGAGGTCGGGATGCGAGCGGGCGGCGACCTGGTGGCTGACGGGGTCGTCCGGATCTGAGCCGAGCAGGCCGCGGGAGGGGTCCGGCCTGGCGCCGAGCAGCCGCCGGGCCGCGCGGTAGGCGAAGGTCGCCTTGCCTACGCCTTCCGGTCCGACCAGCAGCCAGGCGTGGTGCATGCGGCCCCGGTCGAGCGCCTCGAGCCAGCCGCGCTCGGGCGCCTCGGCCCCTGAGAGGTCGAAGACATCGCGCGGGTGCGGGATCTCCTTCGCGTCGGCCATCAGGCGAGCGCTCCCAGCCGCGCCTGGACCGCATCCCAAAGGCGGGCGGCGACCTCGTCCGGGGCTGGCGTGGCGTCGATTACCGTGCAGCGGGCGGGTTCACCCGCCGCGATGTCGAGGAAGGCCTGGCGCAGGCGCTGGTGGAAATCCTGGCCCCGCGCCTCGATGCGGTCGAAGGCGGTGCGGGCGCCGGCCCTGGCGAGGCCGGTCTCCACGGGCAGATCCAGCACCAGGGTCAGGTCGGGCCGGTCGTGGCCCACCACCTCGGCCTCCAGGGCGGCGATCAGGGCCTCGGGCGCGCCGCCGCCGGCGCCCTGGTAGGCGCGGGTGGAATCGAAGAAGCGGTCGCAGACCACCCAGGCGCCGCGCGCCAGGGCCGGCCTGATCAGCTTCTCCAGGTGATCGCGGCGGGCGGCGTACATGAGCAGGGTCTCGCTGATCGCCGACCAGCGGTCGGCGCCGCCTTCGAGCAGCAGCTGGCGGAGGGCTTCGGCCCCCTCCGAGCCGCCGGGCTCGCGGGTCAGCACCGCCTCCCGGCCAGCGGCCGACAGCCGCTCGGCCAGCCGCTTGGCCTGGGTGGACTTGCCGGTCCCCTCCCCGCCTTCGAGCGTGATGAATCGTCCGCTGGGCACGCTCGGCACATTGGCGTTTTGCCGCCCGCGTGCAAGCACGGGAGCCGGGCGTTCAGATCAGATCGGCGGCCTCGACGCCCTCGGGCGCCGCTTCGGCGAGCTCGATCGTGTCGGTCTGGGCCAGGTTCGCGGGCCCGATCAGCTTCACGCGGACGCGGGTGGTGCCGAATCGAGTGAAGCCCAGGCGATCGGCCGCCGCCTTCGACAGGTCGATGATCCGCCCGTCGGCATAGGGCCCGCGGTCGTTGACCCGCACCCGCACCTTGCGGCCGTTCTCGAGGTTGGTGACCTCAACCACGCATGGCAGCGGCAGGGTCTTGTGGGCGGCGGTCATCTGGCCCGGATCATACCATTCGCCCGTCGCGGTCCGGCGGGTGTGGGATGGATAGCTGTACCAGGAAGCGACGCCCTTGGTGTCGTAGCGATGGTAGACCTGCGGCGCATAGCGCTGGCCGTTGATCTCGTAGGGACGCAGGTTTGCGGTGCGATAGTGCGAGGTCCCGCCCCCGCTGGCGCAGGCGCCAAGGCCCAGGACCGCGGTGAGCCCTGCAATCCACGCCAGAGTTCTTCCAAAAGGACGCACGGTCCGCCCAGCCCTAGTCGCAACCTGGAAGCGATCATGCCGCAAGGACTTTTCGGCAGGGTTAACAGAACCGTTATGGCGCGCTGGACTGCTCGCGGGCCTCGATCCTCAGGACGCGGCGGGCGCCATTCCAGAGTTCGACCGGACCACTGTCCTGGCGAGCCTTGGCGACCCCCATGGCTTCCGTGTCGTCGGCGCATTCGAGATCGAGCGCCCTGCGGATGTGGTCCGCCATATCCAGGAAATAGAGCCGGTAGTGCGCCACGCGTCGGTACCCACGCCTCAGGTCTGGAGACGGCCGCCGCAAAGGCGCGGCGTCCCGAAAGCGTTGGCTCCCCAGCCGTTCGATCCTACGGCTCAGCTTTCGATCTGTCTGTCGCCTAGGCGACAGCCGTCGCGATCAGGGGCGCGAGGACCCCTGCCATGCGCTCCTGGCCGTCCGCGTCGGCGATCAGGTCCTGGCGCACCTCGAGCTCCAGGTAGTCCAGCCCGCGGGCCCCGGCGTGACGGGGAACAGTGTAGTCGATCCCGTCCATGGCGTAGGGCTCGTTGTCGCCGATCACCAGCCCGTCCTCGGCGCGGAGCAAGGCCAGCATCCGCTCGGAGACCGGTGAATCATGGCTGTGCAGCACGCCGACATGCCACGGCCGGGCGACGCCGTTCATCTCGGGCGTGAAGCTGTGGATGGAGACCACGACGGTCCTGGCGGCGCCGCGTCGGTCCAGGGCCGCGGCGATGGCGGCGTGGTAGGGCGCGTGGATCGCCGCCAGCCGGGCGGCGAGCGCGTCCGAGGTCAGGCCCTGATTGCCTGGGACCGTCGCGCCGTCGGACACCTCCGGAGCGATGCCGGGGTCGTCAGGCGATCTGTTGCAGTCGACCACCAGGCGGGAATAGGCCTGCATGTAGAGCTCGGCGCCGGTCATTTCGGCGAGTCTGCGCGCCAGACCTGCGGCTCCGATGTCCCACGCGATGTGCCTGTCGAGCTCCGTACGGTCGAGCCCAAGCGCGACCAATGCGCGCGGGATCAGCCTTCCTGCGTGATCGCACACCAGCAGAAAAGGGGTGCGGGCGCCTGAATTGTGGACGATCACCGGTTCCGGGTCGTCTGGCGACAAGATGCGACTCGCCGCTCCCTGATCGTGGGCGTTCATGGGGGCGAGGCGATGAAGTTGCTCAGAATCAGGCACATCACCCGGTATCGCTACGCCCGGCCCGTCCGGTTTGGCGAGCATCGCATGATGCTGCGGCCCCGGGAGGACCCGGACCAGGCCCTTCTGTCCGAGCTGCTGAGGATCACTCCCGAACCCGTGGACCTGCGCATCGAGCAGGACGGTCACGGTAATTTCGTGGCCGTCGCCCGCTTCTCCGGCGCGGCGAACGAGCTCTGCTTCGATAGCGAGCTGGTGGTGGAGCGAAAGGCCGAGGCGGCGCCCCCGATTCCCCCTCTGCCGGGGCTGACCCCCTTCCCCGTCCGTTCGCCGCTGTCCGACCTCGGCGTGGCCCGCTGGTCCCTCGGGTTCCTGGGACGTCGGAGGGCTGCGGGACTGGCCGTCGTCGCGGCGATGAACGCCCACATCCACAAGAACTTCAGCTACCGGCGGCGGCTGGAATCCGGCGTCCAGACCCCGGAACAGACCCTGGAGCTGCGTTCAGGCGCATGCCGGGACTTCGCAATGCTGATCGTGGAGGCCGCCAAGGTCCTCGGCCTGCAGGCCCGCTTCGTATCGGGCTACGTCCACTGCCCGGAGGTGGACGACGAGCCCGTGCGCCGCGGCGGCGGCCATACCCACGCCTGGGCTCAGGTCTTGACGCCAGAAGCAGGCTGGGTCGATTTCGATCCCACCTCCGGCCGCGTGGGGCCGGACGGCCTGGTCCGCGTCGCCGTCGCTGATGAGCCTCGCGACGCCCTGCCCATCCAGGGCGTGTACATGGGGGCCGCTGACGATTTTCTGGGCATGCACGTCGAAGTCGACGTCAGGGTTGCGGGCAAGCATCCCAGACCCGCGTTCGCGGTCGAACCTTTGCCTATGTGGAGCGTTGCCTGAGGACGGCCGGAGTTCCCGGTCCGGGAGGCACTGAATGCTCATCCGCGCCGGATACGAAATCGCGTTCGACTGTCCCGCGCCGACGCCCATGATCCTGATGCTGAGCGTCCGGCCGGAGCGTCGCCATGACCTGCTTACCCCGGAGACGATCGAAACGTCGGCGGGCGTGCAGCTCCGGGCGTATCGGGACGGCTTCGGCAACGCCTGCCACCGCCTGATCGCGCCGGCGGGCCGGACCAGCTTCAGCGCCGATTTCCTGATCCGCGACAGCGGCTTGCCCGACGAGGTTGCATCGTTGGCGGTTCAGCACCCCGTCGACGAACTGCCCGACGAGACCCTGATCTTTCTGCTCGGCAGCCGCTACTGCGAGACGGACGCCCTGTCGGACCTGGCCTGGTCGTTGTTCGGACAGACCCGGCCCGGATGGCCCCGGGTCCAGGCCATCGTCGACTACGTTCACGAGCGCATCAGGTTCGACTATAACGCGGCCCGGGCCACCCGTACCGCCGAAGAGGCCCATGCCGAGCAGGTGGGCGTCTGCCGCGACTTCACCCACCTGGCGATCGCGCTTTGCCGCTGCATGAACATCCCGGCGCGCTATTGCACCGGCTACCTCGGCGACATCGGCGTGCCGGTCATACCTTCGCCCATGGACTTCTCGGCCTGGTTCGAGGTGTTCCTCGGGGGCCGCTGGCGCACCTTCGACGCCCGCCACAACAAGCCCCGGATCGGCCGCATCCTGATGGCCCGTGGCCGGGACGCTACCGACGCGGCGATCACCACTGCCTTCGGCCGCGCCGATCTCGCGACCTTCACTGTGATCACTGACGAGGTTCCGGAGGAAACCGCTTCCGTCGAGCGGCCCGAGCGTTCGGGCCTGCGCCAGGAGGCGCTGCTGATGGGACAGGCGACGGGCTAGGCGCCAGAGGGGCCGGTCTGAACGCATGCGGCGAGCCGGGCTTCGCCAGCCCGACCCGCCCGCCTCGTGGTGCGTCTTAGATCCTGCCGAGCAAGACTAGGATGATGATGATCACCAGGACCAGGCCCAGGCCGCCCGAGGGGACGTAGCCCCACGACCGGCTGTGGTTCCAGCTCGGCAGAGCGCCGATCAAGAGCAGGATCAGGATGATGATCAGGATGGTGCCCAGCATGGCCAGCCCCTATTCGCGCCCGGCGGAAGCGCGGGCGTGGCCTTAACGGACGTTCGTGCAGGCAGTTCCGCCGTTCCTTCCTGCCCGGGATTTGATTAGACCGCCCGGGAGGCGGGCTCTGACCCGCGCAAATGACGGGAGGGGCGCGTGGCGGGCAAGGGCATCGAGGATCCGGTCTGGGACGATCGGGTGGTCTGGGACGTGTGGCTGTCGGCCAACTGGATGCCGACCGTCGCGGCGGCCGACGAGGTGCGCCTGATAGAGGCCCTGGAGGACGGCGGCCCGGCCTCCGCCGAGGAACTGGCCGAGCGCGCTGGACTCAATCTGCACGCCCTGAAGGGCGTCCTGCCGATGCTGACCTCCCTGGGGTTCCTGAAGGTGCATCTGGGCCGCTACCAGCCCACCGAGCCGGCGCGGCTCTATCTGCTGCACGACAGCCCCTTCTACTGGGGCCATGCCTTCAGCTTCGCCCGGACGCATGTGAACACCCAGCGCTTCGTCCAGGCCCTGAAGGCGGAAGCTGTCGACAACAAGGGCCGTCCCGTCGAGGCCTGGGAGTCCGGCCAGCTGACGCCGGAGATGGCGCGGCCGATCACGGCTTTCATGAACAGCCACTCCATGCCCGCCGCCGTAGGCGTCGCCCGGCACGGCGATTTCGACGGCGTGACCCGGGTGCTGGACGTCGGCGGCGGCTCGGGCTGCTTCTCGATCGCCCTCGCCAGGCGACATCCCCAGCTCCGGTGCACGGTGATGGAGCTGCCTGCGGTCTGCGAGCTGGCCAAGGAATACGTCGCCGAGGCGGGGCTCTCGGACCGGATCGACACCGTCACCGTCGACATGTTCCGCGAGGCCTGGCCCACGGGCTACGACGCCATCTTCATGTCCAACATCGTCCACGACTGGGACCTGGAGACCAACGCCCAGCTGTTCCGCAGCTCCTTCGAGGCCCTGCCCTCGGGCGGCCGAATCTATCTGCATGAGATGCTGATCGCGGACGATGGCTCGGGCCCGATCGCCTCGGCCGGCTATTCGATGCTGATGCTCGCCGGCACCAAGGGGCGCCAGTACGGCGCGGGCGAGCTGCAGCGCCTCTTGGAAGACGCCGGTTTCGCCGACTTCCGCGTGCAGGATACCTACGGCCACTTCTCCCTGGTGATCGCGACCAAGCGCTGATGTCAAATCTCGTCCCGCACGCCGACGTCGACGCCATCGCCGCCCAGATCGAGGCGGCGCCCGGCCTCGCGCGGCTGAGGGAGCTCCTGGGCCCCGACGTCGACGCGGGTCCCGACACCCTGCGTGCGGTGCTGGACGAGG
>CAZTMF010000085.1:0-9774 GCA_964614675.1 uncultured Caulobacteraceae bacterium
GGGCGTCGATGAACTTGTCGACGATCTTGCCGGCCCGCGAGCGGGCGATCAGGTGGAGGATCACCTCGGAGTCGGAGGTGGACTGGAAGATCGCGCCTTCGCTGACCAGGTGGTCGCGCAGATAGACGTAGTTGGTCAGGTTGCCGTTGTGGGCCAGGGCGATGCCGCCGCCCTCGAGGTCGGCGTAGAGCGGCTGGACGTTGCGCAGGAAGCTGCCGCCCGCGGTGGAATAGCGGGTGTGGCCGATGGCGGCCCGGCCAGGCAGGCGCTCGACCACATCTGCGCCGCCGAAGGCCTCGCCCACGTGCCCGGCATGGCGCTCGTAGTGGAATCTCTGGCCGTCGTAGCTGGCGATGCCGCAGGCCTCCTGGCCCCGGTGCTGAAGAGCATGCAGGCCCAGCGCCGCAAGGGCGCTGGCCGCGTCGTCGCCGAACACCCCGAAGACACCGCACTCCAGCCGGAGCGCGTCTTCGTCGACCTCGGCCGGCGGCAAGTCCCCCTGCGGCTCAGAGCTCATCGGGTTTTCTCCACAAGATCATCCACGCTCTTGCGCGAGGCGGCGTCATAGCCAGGGCCATCGGAGGTTGGGGCCTGACCGTCGCCGGGGCCGCCCACGACCTTGTGGGCCACGGCCGAACCCTCCGGGGCCAGAGCTATTAGCATATGACCGGCCGCCTGCGAGAGAGGGTACAGGGCCGCATGTTTCACCCAGCGAGGCGTCCGCTCGGGCGGGGTGGCCACCGTGAACAGCAGAAACAGCACGCCCAGGGCCACGCCGCCGCGCACCAGGCCGAAGACCGCGCCCAGAATCCGGTCGGCGCGGCTGCCGGCGTCCGCGCCCGGGATCCGGCGGGTCAGGCCGCGGCCGACCAGCCTCAGGATCCCATAGGCGATCGCGAACACCACCAGGATCGCCACGGCGTTGGCCAGGAATCCGATGTGGATGGCGTGGCGGGCGATGGGGCCGGAGACCCTCAGGCCCACGATGGCGATCAGCGCCGCCACGATGAAGGCCACGACGGTGATGACCTCGCGGGAGCCGCCGCGCACATAGCCCAGCCCCGCCGAGGCGGCGAGGATCAGCAGGGCCATGAGGTCGAAGAGGGTCATGCCAGGGCCCCGTCGCCGATCTTGGCGACCGCATCCGCCAGCCGTCCGACGCCGACCACCTTGATCGCGGCGCCCTCGACGGCGCCAGAGGCGGCCAGGGCCCGTCCGAAGCCCAGCTTGGCGGCCTCCTTCAGGCGCGCCTCCATGCGCCCGACCGGGCGCACTTCGCCCGAGAGGCTGACTTCACCGAACACGACGCAGTCTTGAGGCAATGGCGCATCCAGGGCCGAGGACACGAGAGCGGCCGCGGCGGCCAAATCCGCCGCGGGTTCGCTGATACGAAGGCCGCCGGCGACGTTCAGGTAGACATCGCGGTCGCCGAATCCAAGGCCGCAGCGCGCCTCGAGCACCGCCAGCACCATGGCCAGCCGTCCGGAATCCCATCCCACCACCGCCCGGCGGGGCGTGCCGTAGGCGGAGGGCGCCACCAGGGCCTGGAACTCGACCAGCACCGGGCGCGAGCCCTCGACCCCCGCGAACACGACCGACCCCGCCGCGCGCTCACCACCCTCGCCGAGGAACAGGGCCGAGGGATTGCGCACCTCGCGCAGGCCCGCGTCCGACATCTCGAAGACGCCGATCTCGTCGGTGGCGCCGAAGCGGTTCTTGGCCGCGCGCAGGATGCGGAACGGATATCCGCGCTCGCCCTCGAAGGCGAAGACCGCGTCGACCATGTGCTCCACCACCCGCGGGCCGGCGATCTGGCCCTCCTTGGTCACGTGTCCGACCAGGATGATCGCAACCCCGCGCCGCTTGGCCAGGCGCACCAGCTCGCCGGTGGCCGCGCGCACCTGGGTGACGGAGCCGGGTCCCGCTTCGTGGGCGTCGCTCCACAGGGTCTGGATGGAGTCGATCACCACCAGGTCCAGCGGTTCGCGCTTCAGGCCCTCGATGATGTCGCGCAGCGAGGTCTCGGCGGCGAGCTTCACGGGGCTTTCGGCCAGGCCCATGCGGTGGGCGCGCGAGCGGATCTGCTCGATCGCCTCCTCGCCCGAGATGTAGGCGGATGCAGCCCCCCGCGCGGCCGCGGCCGCGCACACCTGGAGAAGCAGGGTGGACTTGCCGACGCCGGGGTCGCCCGCCAGCAGGATCGCCGAGCCCGGCACCAGGCCGCCGCCGCAGACCCGGTCGAATTCCTCCAGGCCCGTCGCCAGCCGAGGTGGCGACGGGGTCTCGCTCTTCAGGTCCTCGAAGCTGAGGCCGTGGCCTTTTGCGGGGCGGCCGGAGGGTTTGGGCTGCCTGAGGGCGCCGGGCGGGGCCGAGGCGATCTCCTCCACCAGGCTGTTCCAGGCGTTGCAGGCCGAGCACTGGCCGGCCCAGCGCGCATGGGCCGCCCCGCAGCTCTGGCAGACATAGACTGCACCGTCCCGCGCCAAGTGCGGCCTCCGGATCAAATCTGGGCTCCGGATGATGAGCCGAGTCGGAGTTCCTGGCCCCGGCTTGCACCGATTCACGATGGTTTCGGGCAGGGGGCTCGGAGAACGTTGTTCACCTGAGAGGCGAACGGCGCCTATCCTACCGGTCTGGACTGCAACTGGGAGGATTGGGGATGGCGGCAACAGAGCAACGCCCCGCGGCCGGCGGCCTCGTGGAGCGTGTCAAGAATATCCTGCTTACGCCCAAGGACGAGTGGGCGCGGATCGAAGGCGAGCCGGCCACCATGGGCGGGCTCTATCTCGGATATGCCTGCATCCTGGCGGCGATCGGGCCCCTGGCGGAGCTGATCGGCGGACAGCTGTTCGGCTACCACGCCCTGTTCGTCAGCTTCCATCCGTCCCTGATCGGGGCGATCTGCAGCGCGGTGGTGCGGTATCTCCTGAGCCTGGCGGGAGTATTCGTCCTCGCCCTGGTCATAGACGCCCTGGCCCCGACCTTCGGCGGGACCAAGAGCCAGATCCAGGCCTTCAAGGTCGCGGTCTACTCGTCGACGGCGGCCTGGGTCGCCGCGATCTTCGGCATCTTCCCGCCGCTGTCCATCCTGTCGATCCTGGGCATCTACGGGCTCTATCTGCTGTACCTCGGGCTTCCCCGGCTGATGAAGGCGCCCCTGGACAAGGCGCTCGGCTACACCGCGGTGACCGTCGTGGCCTACATCGTCATCTTCGTGATCATCTCTGCCGCATCGAGCATGATCGCGGGCGCCGGCATGTTGGCTTCCGGCGTGGCCTCCACCTCCGCGCCCGCCGGTCAGGTGAGCATCGGCGGGACCAAGGTCGATCTCGGCAAGCTCGACGCCGCGGCCAAGCAGATGCAGGCGGCCGCCCTCCAGGCGCAGGGCGGGGCCGACGGCAAGGCGACCGTCCAGGCCGTGCCGATCGAGACGCTCAAGGCCATGCTGCCGACTGGTCTGTCGTCCGGCTACGCTCGCTCCGACATCTCCGGCGAGAGCGGCGGCGTCGGCGGTCTGCAGGGATCGAGCGCCGAGGGCGTCTACAACAAGGGCGACTCGCGCATCACGCTCACCATCACGGATGCGGCCGCCGCCGGGGCCCTCGCCACCCTGGGCGGCGCCATGAACGTCCAATCCGAGCACCAGACCGCGACCGGCTACGAGAAGGTGCACATGGACGGCGGACACATGGTCTCGGAGAAGTGGGACGGTCAGGCCAAGACCGGCAAGTACAGCGTCATGGTCGGCAGCCGCTTCATCGTGGCGGCCGAAGGCCAGGGCGCGGACATGTCGGATCTGAAGGGCGCGGTGGCCTCGATCCCCGTAGACCGGCTCGCCGGTCTGGCCAAGGGCTAGCCTCCGTCTGAGAGCGCCGGCGCCGGCCGACATCGCCGGTGTCGAGCCAAAGTCCTTTCACCTCCACGGCGAATAGCGTCATGGTGCCCGCAGTGTTGCGCGAGGAGCTGCGGGCGATGGCGGTCACTGAACAGGGTCCGGGCGGCGGCTGGTTCCAGCAGCGGATCAAGAACATCCTGTTCTCGCCCGCGGAGGAGTGGGACCGGATCGACACCGAACCGGCCACGGTCAGGAGCCTCTACACGCGCTACGCCTGCATCCTGGCCGCCATCGGGCCTGTCGCCCGCTTGATCGGCGAGCAGATGTTCGGGAGCCAGGGCTTCTACCTGCGGATCCATCCGTCGCTGGTCCACTCGCTGGTCGGAGCGATCGTCGGCTATGGCCTCAGCCTCGCCGGCGTCTTCGTCCTGGCCCTGGCGATCGACATGCTGGCGCCCAGCTTCGGCGGGACCCGCAACCGGATCCAGGCGCTGAAGGTGGCGGTCTATTCCTGGACCGCGGCCTGGATCTTCGCGGTGTTCCAGATCGTGCCTCAGGTGAGCGCCCTGTCGATCATCGGGGTCTACAGCCTCTACCTGCTGTATCTGGGCATCCCCAAGCTCATGAAGTCCCCTGCCGACAAGTCGCTGATCTATTCGATCCTTTCTATTGTCGTCGCCATGGCGGTCTGGATCGTGGCGGCGGTCGTCGCCGGGAGCCTCATCGCCTTCGCCTAGGCGAAACCAGGTTCCGGGGGCGCGGCCCGCGTGTTCAAATGGCCGCGTCGCTCCCCGACGCCCCAGGTTCGCCATGTCCGATGTCCACGCACGCCCGTTCGAGGCGCCCAGCCCCCTGCCGTATCAGGCGCCGGCGTTCGATCGGATCCGTGACGCCGACTTCCGGCCCGCCCTGGAGGAGGGCATGCGGCTGCAGCGCGCCGAGATCGAGGCCATCGCCACCAATCCCGCGCCGCCCAGCTTCGAGAACACCATCGTGGCCCTGGAGAGGTCGGGCCAGATGCTGGTGCGGGTGCGCGGCGTCTTCGACGCCCTGGCCTCGGCCCACACCAACGACGAGCTGCAGAAGGTCGAGATCGAGTTCTCGCCGCGCCTGTCCGGCCATTACGACGCCATCTACCTCGACGCGCGCCTGTTCGCCCGGGTCAAGGCGGTGCGCGACCGGCTGGACGAGCTGGGCCTGGATGCCGAGGCGCGCCAACTGGTCAAGGTGACCTGCGAGGCCTTCGAGCGGTCCGGGGCGATGCTGCCCGAGGCCGATCGGAGCAGGCTCAAGGCGCTGAACGAGCAGCTTTCCGTCCGCCAGACGACCATCGAGCAGACGCTCCTGGCCGGCGCCAAGGCCAGCGCCTTCGTGGTGGATGACCCGGCCCAGCTCGCGGGGCTCAGTCCGCAGGAGATCGCCGCGGCGGCCGTTGAGGCGCGAGGCCGGGGCCTCGAGGATCGCTGGGTGTTGCCGCTGACCAACACGACCCAGCAGCCGGCGCTCGCCAAGCTGGAGGACCGTTCGGTGCGGGAGGCCCTGTTCCACAGGTCCTGGGAACGGGCCGAGCAGGGCGACCAGAACGACACCCGCGCCCTGGTGTCGGAGATCGCCGGGCTCAGGGCCGAGAAGGCGCGTCTGCTCGGCCACCCGAGCTTCGCCGCCTATGCGCTCGAGGACCAGATGGCCAAGAGCCCCGAGGAGGTCGAGCGCTTCCTGCAACACCTCGCCGGGCCGACCGCGCGGGCCATCCAGGCGGAGACGGAGGAGCTACAGGCCCTGATCGCCGGCGAGGGCCAAAACTTCGAGCTGAAGGCCTGGGACTGGGAGAGGTACGCCGAGCGGCTGCGCAAGCAGAAGTACGATCTGAACCAGGAGGAGCTGAGGCCCTATTTCGAGTTGGGCCGGGTGGTGAGCGACGGCCTGCTCTACGTCGCCCAGCGCCTCTACGGCATCACCCTGAAGCCGCGAACCGACCTGCCGGTCTATCACCCGGACGTCAGCGTCTACGAGGTCCTTGATGAGGATGGCTCGGGCATAGGCTTGATCTACTTCGACTTCTTCAAGCGCGACAGCAAGCGTGGCGGCGCCTGGATGGGCAATTTCGTGGGCCAGTCCAAGCTGCTGGGGTCGAAGCCCGTCGTCTACAACGTCTGCAACTTCACCAAGCCCGCGGCCGGCCATCCGGCCCTGATCAGTTATTCCGAAGTCACCACCCTGTTCCACGAGTTCGGTCACGCGCTGCATGGGCTCTTCGCCGACCAGCACTATCCGAGCCTGTCGGGCACGGCCGTCGCCCGAGACTTCGTGGAGCTGCCTTCGCAGTTCAACGAGCACTGGGCGCTTCATCCGGATGTCCTGAAGCGCTACGCCGTCCACCACGAGACCGGCGAGCCCATGCCCCAGGCGCTCGCCGAGAAGATCCAGACCGTCGCCCGCTTCAACCAGGCCTATTCCATGGGCGAGCTCCTGGCGGCCGCCCAGCTGGACATGCAGTGGCACCGGATCGGCGCGGACGCGACCGTGGGAGACGTGGACGCATTCGAGGCCCAGGCGCTGGAATCCGCGGGCGTCGACTTCGAAGCGGTGCCCCCGCGCTATCGATCCAGCTACTTCCAGCACGTGTGGAGCGGCTCATATGCCGCGGGGTACTACGCCTATCTCTGGGCCGAGATGCTCGACGTCGATGCCTACCAGTGGTTCATCGAGCATGGCGGGCTCACGCGGGAGAACGGCCAGAGGTTCCGCGACCTGATCCTGTCGCGCGGCCACACGGCCGATTATGACGACATGTTCCGCGCCTTCTATGGCAAGGATCCCGAGATCGGCCCGATGTTGGAGCACCGGGGCCTGGCGCTCGCTGTCGGCTAGCGCTCGGGCTCCTGTTCGAGCCGCCGGCGCAGGTCTTCGAACCGGCGCTGCATCTCCTGCTTGATCCTGCGGCGCTCGAAGTCTCCGGTGGCCGCGCCCAGTCGCCGCCAGTCCCGTCTTATCGAATCCAGCAGACCGTCGATCTCGTCCGCGCCCGATTCATCTTCGCTCATTGGCCCCCCCAACTGCCAACGGCCGGAGATGTTGCTGATTAGTTGCGAAAAAGTTCAGTATTGAAACCAACCTTAGCGGGCAATTTCTGTCGGACGCGGCCAGGTCTTGGGAGAAGTGGAGCCCCTCGGCAGGGGGTGTGTGGCGGGCGTGAGGGGCTCCGCGGTTCTAAACAGGCCGTCCGGACTGTGGTTCCAAAGGCCAAGCCCGCCGCGCGCTCAGCGCTGCATGTCCATGACCTGGTTCATGGTCGGCATGTGGGCGTCGAGGTTGGCCATGATCCAGATCGATCCTGCGATGATCAGGAAGACGATCAGCACCCCGAACGCCAGGGCCAGGACGTTGTTGGTGTTGTCCGGTCCGGTGGTGATGTGGAGGAAGAAGACCAGGTGCACGCCCATCTGGGCGATGGCCAGCACGATCAGGAGCTCGGGGATCGAGGGCGCCCAGACCAGGGTGGAATGGGCGAAATAGAACGACGCCGCCGTCAGGCCAGCGGCCAGGACGAACCCGATCAGATAGCCGCGCGCGCCGTGGGCGACGCCGGTTCCGCCGAGCCGCTCGTCGCCCGGCGCGATGTCTTCGCCCGGCAGCTCCCGCCCGTCTTTGGCGTCGGGAGGGAAACGCTCCTGGTCGGAGGCGGTCATTGGATCACGCCCAGCAGATAGACGACGGTGAACAGGGCGACCCAGATGATGTCCAGCGCGTGCCAGAACAGCGAGAAGCACATCATCCGGTGCATGATGTCGCGACGGAATCCCTTGGCGAACACCTGGGCCATCATGGTCAGGAGCCAAAGCAGGCCCACGGTCACGTGGACGCCGTGACATCCCACAAGGCTGAAGAAGGCCGAGAGAAAGGCGCTGCGCTGGGGTCCGGCGCCGATCGACACGAGATGGGCGAACTCGCGGACTTCCAGCACCACGA
The DNA here is from genome assembly GCA_964614675.1 of uncultured Caulobacteraceae bacterium. GTDB lineage: Bacteria > Pseudomonadota > Alphaproteobacteria > Caulobacterales > Caulobacteraceae > JANWHQ01. The sequence continues at coordinate 7,805 of CAZTMF010000085.1, forward strand.
ATGCGAGGCCGAGGACGTAGGTCACGCTCATCGCCGCATAGAACTTGACCGGATAGTGGGCGTAGGCGGCCAGGGTCGCCAGGCCGCAGGAGAAGCTCGAGGCCAGCAGGCAGCCGGTCTCCAGCGCGACTAGGTTGGTGTCGAACAGCTGGCGCGCCGTGGGTCCTCCGGCCGTGGCGCCGTGCAGCACCGCATAGGCGGCGAAGAAGCACGAGAACATCACGATGTCGGAGAGCAGGAAGATCCAGAATCCATAGCCGACGACGATGCGCGTCGGCGCGGGACCACCTCCGCCCTGACCGGGGACGTCGCGGTGACGGCCGTGGCCGACCAGGTTGGGGTCGTCGGGGTGGGTGGCGGTCATAGCGGCGCCATGCCGGTGCGGGTGATCGCCTCGGCGCGCGCCGAGCGGTTCAGGCGATCCAGCCGCGCCACTTCCTCGGCCGGGATCCAGTACTCTTTCACGTCACGCCAGGCGAAGACCACGAAGGTGGCGTAGGCGCCGATGAGGCCCACTATGGCCAGCCACCAGATGTGCCAGATCAGGGCGAAGCCGATCAGGGTGGCGAAGAAGGCGCAGACGAAGCCGGTGGGGCTGTTCCGCGGCATGTGGATCGGCTGGTATTCCGGCTCGGGGCGCAGCTGGCCGAGCTCACGCGCCCGTTCCTTGAGGCCCCAGTAGGCCTCCTCGCCGTGGACGTCGGGCAGGACGGCGAAGTTGAACACCGGCGGCGGCGAGGTCGTGGCCCATTCCAGCGAGCGGCCGTCCCAAGGGTCGCCGGTGTAGTCGCGCAGCTTCTCGCGGTTCACGATGCTGTAGACCAGCTGGACGATCTGGCAGACCACGCCCGCCGTCACGATGATCATCCCCCAGCCGGCCAGCTCGATCCACGGCCGCCACGGGGCGAAGTCGTAGTGCTGCAGCCGCCGGGTCATGCCCAGCAGCCCCACGATGTAGAGCGGGGTGAACACCACCCAGAAGCCGACTAGCGTCAACCAGAAGGCGGCCTTGCCCCAGCCCTCGTGCAGGCGGAAGCCGAAAGCCTTGGGGAACCAGAAGGTGTAGCCGGCGAACACGGCGAAGACGACGCCGCCGATGATCACATTGTGGAAGTGGGCCACCAGGAACATCGAGTTGTGGACCAGGAAATCGGCCGGCGGCACCGCAAGCAGCACCCCGGTCATGCCCCCGATGATGAAGGTCACGATGAAGCCGACCGACCAGAGCATCGGCGTGTCGAAGCGGATCCGGCCGCCGTACATGGTGAAGAGCCAGTTGTAGATCTTCACCCCGGTTCCGACCGCCACGATCGAGGTGGAGATGCCGAACACCGCATTGACGTCTCCGCCGGCCCCCATGGTGAAGAAGTGGTGCAGCCAGACGCAGTAGGAGACGATGCAGATGAACAGCGTCGCCATCACCATCGAGCGGTAGCCGAACAGGGGCTTTCTCGAGAAGGTCGGGATCACCTCCGAGAAGACGCCGAAGGCGGGCAGAACCAGGATGTAGACCTCCGGGTGCCCCCAGGCCCAGATCAGGTTCATGAACATCATCATGTTCCCGCCGGCTTCGTTGGTGAAGAAATGGAAGCCGAGGTAGCGGTCGAGGGTCAGCATCGCCAGGGTGGCGGTCAGCACCGGGAAGGCGGCGACGATCAGCAGGTTCGACGCCAGGGCGGTCCAGCAGAAGATCGGCATGCGCAGGTAGTCCATGCCGGGGGCCCGGAGTTTCAGGATGGTGGTGACGAAATTGACCCCGGTGAGCAGAGTGCCCACCCCGGATATCTGGATCGCCCACAGGTAGTAGTCGACGCCCACCCCGGGCGAATATCTGAGCTCCGCCAGCGGGGGATAGGGCAGCCAGCCCGTGCGGGCGAACTCGCCGACCACCAGCGAGACGTTGGTCAGCAGGGCGCCGGTGGCGGTCAGCCAGAAGCTGACCGAGTTCAGGGTCGGGAAGGCCACGTCGC
>CAZTMF010000086.1:0-9739 GCA_964614675.1 uncultured Caulobacteraceae bacterium
GAGACCTTCGTCACCGCCAACGGCTCCTCGACCCTCAAGCTCGGCCACGCCCGCGCGGCAGCCATGCTGGCCCCGGCCAAGGCGGGGCTGGAGGTCGCCGAATACGCCGCCAAGGTGGTCAAGAAGTCGCTGGTCGGCACCGGCGGCGCGGACAAGGCCCAGGTCGCCTTCATGGTCCGCCGCATCCTGCCCACCGCCGGCGATCCCACGGCCGACGCCGCCGACGCCCTGGCGGTCGCCATCGCTCACGCCCATGCCCGCAAGTTCCGGCGGTTGGGAGCTGTCGCGTGATAGGGCGGCTGCGCGGCATCCTGGCCGAGGTCGGCGAAGAAGACGCCCTGATCGACGTCGGCGGGGTGGGCTATGTCGTCCGCTGCGGCTCGCGCACGCTTTCGCGCATGCCGCCGGTGGGCGAGGAGGCCCTGATCCACGTCGAGACCCATTCCACCGAGCAGTCGGGCGTGCGGCTCTACGGCTTCCTCACCCGCGAGGAGCGCAAGGCGTTCGTGATCCTGCAGTCGGTCCAGGGCGTCGGCCCCAAGGCGGCCCTGGCGGTGCTGGACGTCCTGACCCCGCACGAGCTTGCGGCCGCGGTGGCGCATGACGACCGCGCCAGCGTCGGACGGGCCCAGGGCGTCGGCCCCAAGCTCGCCCAGCGCATCGTGGTGGAACTGAAGGACAAGCCGATCGCCGAAGGGCCATTCATCGCCGCCCGTCCGGGCGGGCCGGCCGGGCCCGCGCCGTTCAAGCCCACCGCAACCGGCGAGGCGGTCGCCGCCCTGATGGGCCTGGGCCTCGCCGAAGTCATGGCCCGCCGCGCGGTCGAGCAGGCCGAGGCGCGGCTGGGTGAAGGCGCCGACGTGGCCGCCCTGATCAAGGCCGCGCTGCAGGAGCTCGGCCGGTGAGCAGGCTTGTGTCTGGCGAGCCGGAGGCGTTCGAGCCGACCGACAAGGCGATGCGGCCCCAGACCCTGGCCGAGTTCGTCGGCCAGGCCCAGGCCAAGGACAATCTGAAGGTCTTCATCGACGCGGCCCGGGGGCGGGGCGAGGCGCTGGACCACGTCCTGCTGTTCGGGCCGCCGGGGCTCGGCAAGACCACCCTGGCCCAGATCGTCGCCCGCGAGCTGGGGGTGAACTTCCGCGCCACCTCCGGCCCCGTGATCTCCAAGGCCGGCGACCTGGCCTCGATCCTCACCAACCTCGAGCCGCGGGACGTGCTGTTCATCGACGAGATCCATCGCCTGGCGCCCGCGGTGGAGGAGATCCTCTATCCGGCGATGGAGGATCACGTCCTGGACCTGGTGATCGGCGAAGGACCTTCGGCGCGTTCGGTCCGGATCGACCTGGCCCCCTTTACCCTGGTGGCGGCGACCACGCGGGCGGGTCTGCTGGCCACACCCCTGCGCGACCGTTTCGGCATCCCGCTCCGGCTGGAGTTCTATTCCCCGGCCGAACTGCAGCAGGTGCTGACCCAGGCCGCGCGCAAGATGGGGCTCGCGCTGACGGCCGAGGGCGGCGCCGAGATCGCGGCTCGGGCCCGCGGCACCCCGCGCGTGGCGGGCCGGCTGTTGCGGCGCGTGCGCGACTTCGCCGGCTCGGAAGGCTGCGACGAGATCGACCGCGCCGCCGCCGGCCGCGCCCTGGCCAGGCTGGAGGTGGACGAAGTCGGGCTGGATTCGCTCGACCGCCGCTATCTTCGCGCCCTGATCGAGCACTATGGCGGGGGCCCCGCCGGCGCCGAGACCCTGTCCTACGCCATCGCCGAGGCCCGGGACGCGGTCGAGGACGTGATCGAGCCCTATCTGCTGCAGCAGGGATTCATCCAGCGCACCCCGCGCGGCCGCGTGGCCTGCGCCAAGGCCTATCTGCACCTCGGCCTGAAGGAGCCCGCCCAGCCGCCCAGGCCCCAGGCGGGGCTGTTCGAGGACGAGTGATGGGCCCTTCGACCCCCAGTCCCTCGGCTGGCGTCATCGAGGGCGGCGAGCATCTGCTCCCCGTGCGGGTGTATTACGAGGACACCGACTTCACCGGCGTGGTCTATCACGCCAACTATCTCCGCTATTTCGAGCGGGGGCGGTCGGACTTCCTGCGGCTCCGGGGGATCAGCCACACCGAGCTTCGGGCGCGGGCCGAGCCGATCGCCTTCGTGGTGCGCCATATGGACATCGATTTCGCCAGGGCCGCGCGGGTGGACGACGCCCTGATCGTGCGCACCGCCTACGACCGCCAGGCGGGTCCGCGCATCCAGGTGCGACAGAGGATCGAGCGCGATGGCGAGCTGATCGGATCCGCCGCCGTCCAAGTGGTGTGCATCCGGCTGGACGGCCGGCCGGTCAAGCCGCCGCCAGATGTGCTTGCGGCGCTACAGCTATAGTGTCCCGCACGCCATAGTTTCACCGCATGGTCGGGCGACCTGAACATCGGGCCTGGGGAGTGACCTGAGAATGGATATCGTTTCGGCCAGCGGCCTGGGCGCCAACGACTTCTCCGCGCTCGCCGTCTTCATCCGCGCCGACTGGGTGGTGAAGGTGGTGCTCGTCGGCCTCGCCATGGCCTCGATCTGGTCCTGGACCGTGATCATCGACAAGTTCTTCCGCATCACCGCGCTGAACCGCTTCGCCGATCGGTTCGAGGACCAGATCGCCTCGGGGCGGGCCCTGGAGGACATCGCCGCCGACGCAGGGGATCAACCCAAGCACGCCCTGCCGCGGATGCTGCAGGCGGCGCTCCGGGAATGGCGCGAGGCCCGCTCCAGAGGGGCCGGGGCGCCGGGATCGGAGGGCATCGCGCTCCTGATCTCGCGCATCGACCGGGTGCTGGACTCGATCATCGCCCGGGAAAGCCAGAGGGTGGAGGACGGCCTGGGCTCGCTGGCCATCGTGGCCACGGCCTCGCCCTTCATCGGCCTGTTCGGCACGGTCTGGGGGATCATGAACTCGTTCCAGGCCATCGCCCTGGAGCGCAACACAAACCTTTCGGTGGTGGCGCCCTCGATCGCCGAGGCCCTGTTCGCCACGGCTATGGGCCTGGCGGCCGCCATCCCCGCCTATATCTTCTACAACAAGTTCTCGACCGATGCGGGCAAGTTCTCCGGGCGGCTCGAGGGCTTCGCCGACGACCTGTCGACCGCCGTCGGGCGGCGGCTGGTGGGCGCGGACCGGTCCTAGACCATGGCGCTTTCCGTCCACGACGCCTTCGCGGCCGGCCGGCGCAACCGCCGCCGCCGCAGCCGCCGGGCCAATCTGGCGGAGATCAACGTCACGCCGCTGGTCGACGTGATGCTGGTGTTGCTGATCATCTTCATGATCTCGGCGCCGCTGCTCACCGCCGGGGTGCCGGTCCAGCTGCCCAAGACCGAGGCGGGCGCGCTCTCGAACCAGAACGAGCCCCTGACCGTGACCATCCGCGAAGACGGGGCGATCTACGTCCAGTCGCAGGAGACGCCCTTCGCCGACCTCGGCCCCAAGATGAAGGCCATCTCCAGCGCCGGCTACGACAAGCCGGTCTATGTCCGCGCGGACGGCCGCGCGCCCTATGAGGTGGTGGCGCGGGTGATGGCCAGCCTCTCCACCTCGGGCTTCACCCAGATCGGCCTGATCACCGACACCGGCGGCCCCAGCTCCGGCGCCAAGCCGCCTCCCGGAGCCGACCTGCGTCCTCCGGCGGACCAGACGCCCTAGGGCCATGAGCGGCGCGCGGACCCAGAGAGCTCCGTCCCTGATCGCCTCGGCGCTGGCCCACGCCGGGATCATCGCCGCCGCCCTGATCGTCTGGCCGATGCTGAACAAGCCCCTGCCGCTCGGCAAGGTGGTGCCGGTCACCCTGATGACCTCCGAGCCGCCGGCCGAGCAGGCCGCGGCGGTGCAGGCGCCGGTTCCGGCTCCGGCGGCGACGCCCCAGCCCGAACCGGAGGCGCCCCCCGAGCCCGCCCCGATCAAGCCCGCGCCGCCGGCGCCGGCCGCGACCTCGGCGGCGCCCAAGCCGGCCGACAAGACCAAGCCCACGCCCTCAAAGCAGGCGCCCTCGATCAAGCCGGCTCCGGCCGCCAGCGCCCAGGCGGCCAACCGGAAGGACCTCGACCTCGACGCCCTGATGGCCTCGATCGACAACCAGCGCCAGAACCCGGCGGCCAAGGCGGCGTCCGGCCAGGTCGGCCCCAGCCGCCCGCGCGCGGAGAAGACGGCCTCGGAAGGCCATGGCCAGGACAGCCACATGTCCGGCGATGAGCGCCAGGGCCTGGCCGACAAGCTCTCGCGTCTGTGGAACCCCAACTGCCAGGTCGAGGCGGCGGCCGGGGTGAACGTGAAGGTCCATTTCCGGCTGAGCGCCCAGGGCTGGCTGGTCGGCCAGCCGGAGCTGGCCGGCGGCGCCTCTGCGGGATCGATCTCCGATCCGGTCGTGGCCGCGGCGGCGGCGCGGGCCCTGTCGGCGGTCGGGCGGGGCCAGCCCTACACCGACGTGCTGAAACCCGAGCACTTCGCCGACTGGCATGACATGGTGGTGAACTTCAACGCCAAGGAGGCGTGCGCTCGCAAGTGACCCGTAAGATGCACAAGACGAGGAAACCGATGCGGCTCTACGCTCTGGCGGCGATGGGTTTGGCCGCCCTGGTCCTGACAGCGTCCCCGCGTCCGGCCGGAGCCCAGGCCGAGGTCGACGTGAATTCCGGCGCGGTGCAGCCGCTGCCGATCGCCATCCCGGACTTCGGACCCGGCGTCGGCGGCGACGTCTCGCGGGTGGTTTCGGCGGACCTGGAGCGCTCTGGGCTGTTCCGGCCGCTGAACCAGGCGACCTTCCCGGAGAAGAACCTCGACATCAATGTCGAGCCCAAGCTCGACGCCTGGAAGAACGCCGGGGCCCAGGCCCTGGTGAACGGCCTCGCCTCGGTGGCCGGCGACGGGCGGCTGAAGGTCGACTTCCGCCTCTGGGACATCGGCACCCAGCAGCAGCTGATCGGCTCGGAATTCACCTCCACCCAGGACAACTGGCGCCGGGTCGCCCACAAGATCGCCGACCAGGTCTATGAGAAGCTGACCGGCGAAAAGGGCTATTTCGACACCCGCGTCGTATTCGTCGCCGAGAGCGGCCCCAAGATCAAACGCGTCACGCGCCTGGCGATCATGGACCAGGACGGGGCCAATCCGCAGTACCTGACCAACGGCGACTTCCTGGTGATGAGCCCGAGGTTCTCCTCGACCAGCCAGGAGATCACCTACACGGCCATCCGGCCCACCGGCTCCAGCGTCTATGTGCTGAACATCGAGAATGGCCGCCAGGAGACGGTCGGCCACTTCCCCGGCATGGTGATGTCCTCGCGCTTCTCGCCCGACGGCGGCAAGCTGGCCTTCGCGGTGGAGTCGCACGGCAACATCGACATCTATGTCGAGAACCTGCGCAGCCGCGACATCCGCCGGCTGACCGCCGACCCCTCGATCGACACCTCGCCCTCGTTCTCGCCGGACGGCGGGCGGATCGTCTTCAATTCCGACCGCTCCGGTTCGCGCCAGCTCTATGTGATGAACGCCGACGGCACCGGCGTGCGGCGGGTCTCGTTCGGCTCGGGCGCCTACAGCGCCCCGGTCTGGAGCCCGACCGGCGACTTCATCGCCTTCGTCAAGCAGACCGGCGGCTCCTTCCACGTCGGGGTCATGCGCTCGGACGGATCGGACGAGCGGATCCTGAGCTCCGGCTACCTCGAGGACACCCCCAGCTGGGCGCCGAACGGACGGGTGATCATGTTCGAGCGCGACACCGGCTCGGGCTCCAGGCTCTGGATGGTCGACATCACCGGCCGGATCGAGCGGGAGGTCCCCTATCCGACCGCCGCCTCGAACCCCGCCTGGTCGCCGTTGCTGCAATAGTGGGCGTCGGAAGCTCGGGCGTAACACGGATGTAACGCAACTCGCCCGACAGGTGAGTATTGTTAAGTGCTGGGCGACAAGCGTGGCAAAAGGCGCCAAGCTGGTCCATGACTAGAGCCTGCGGGTCAAACATAAGAGCGCGTTCGAGCGGCGAAACCGCACACACTTTCGCCTAGCGCGCTCTGACTGAGGGGATAGCGTATGCGCTTCGAGACCAAGCCCATCGTTCGACTGGCGCTGATCGGCGCCGCGGCCGCCGCCCTGACAGCCTGCGCCTCGCATGAGAAGCCGGGCCCCGCCGCGCCCGAGCCCCTGCCGCCGCCGCCTCCGCCCCCCGCGGCCCACGCCGCGCCGAGCGGCAGCCGCATCGTCCCGGGCTCGATCCAGGACTTCGTGATCAACGTGGGCGACCGGGTCTATTTCGACTTCGACCAGTACACCGTCCGCACCGACGCCCAGCCGATCCTGGCGGCCCAGGCCTCCTGGCTGAACCGCTACGGCGCGGTGCAGGTCCGCATCGAAGGCAATTGCGACGAGCGCGGCACCCGCGAGTACAACCTCGCCCTCGGCGCCCGCCGGGCCAATTCGGTGCGTGATTTCCTGGTCTCCCACGGGGTGAACCCGGCCCGGATCAACACCATCAGCTACGGCAAGGAACGGCCGATCGACCCGGGCGCGGGCGAAGATGCCTGGGCGCACAACCGCAACGCCCACACCGCCATCACCGCCGGCACGAACTGACATCGTCGGCTCCCTAGCTTCGCCGCATTTTGGACGTGGGGCCGAGGGATGAGGGCGGCATGAGGATCAGAACCGTTTGGACCGCCGTGGCCGCGGGCGTCTTCGCCCTCGGCATGGCCAGCGCCAGCTGGGCCGACAAGAAGCCCGAGGATCCCACCGAGAAGCGCTTCCAGAGCGTCGAGAAGCAGCTGCGCCAGTTGCGCGAGATCATCCTGCAGGCCCGCGACACCGGCCAGCCCGTGCAGGTGCGGGTCTCCAACGAGCCCGATCCCGAGCTCGCCACCCTCGAGCAGAAGGTGGACGACCTCGAGCAGGCCGCCCGCACCCGCAACGACCAGATCGATGGAATCGCCCACGACCTCGACCTCGCCAAGAAGAGCGCGGCCAGCCTCCAGGCCGAGCTGAAGGGCGTGGAAGACCGCATCGCCAGTCTCGATGCGGCGATAAAGGCGGCCCAGGCGGCTCAGGCCGCCGCCCCGCCGCCGGACTCCAACGCCTCGTTGGGCTTGGCGCCCGCCCCCTCCGCCCCGCCGCCTCAAGCCGCCGCCCCGGTGGTGAGCGCCGAGCAGGCGTTCAAGCGGGCCCGCCAGCTCCTGCTCGAGGGCCAGTATCCGGCCGCCTCGGACGCCTTCCAGGGCTTCGTCGAGACCTATGGCGACAGCCCGCGGGGACCCGAGGCGCGCTACTGGCTGGGCGAGACCCTCTATATCCGCGGCCTCTATCCCGACGCCGCCGCCGCCTACATCGGCGCGATCCGCGGCTGGCCGCAGACGACCTGGGCGCCCGACGCGGTGGTCAAGCTCGCCCGCGCGCTGGTGGCGCTGAACAAGCTGACCGACGCCTGCCGCGCGCTCGACGAATTCGCGCGCCGCTACCCCGACGCCACGACGCCGGCCAAGACCCGCGCACAGACAGTGCGCGTCGCGGCCAAGTGCAAGGTCTGACCCGCACCGCCCGGCTTCCAGCGGACGCCGCCGGCGCCGCCATCCTCGCCCGCGCGGCGGACGCCTTCGAACGCCGTCTCGATCCGGACTCGCGGGCGCCCCTGGCCGTGGGGTTCTCCGGCGGCGGCGACTCCCTGGCCCTGCTGCTGGCGGCCCAAGCCTGGGCGGCCGGCGTGCGGCGGCCGGTCCTGGCCCTCACCGTCGATCATGGCATCAACAGCCTGAGCGCGGCCTGGACGGCGCACGCCGCCGAGGTCGCCGCCACGCTCGGCGTCGGCTTCCGGGCGCTGAACTGGAGCGGTGAGAAGCCCAAGACCGGCCTCCAGGCCGCCGCCCGGCGGGCCCGCCACGGCCTGCTCGCCGAGACGGCGCGCGCGGCGGGCGCCTCGGTGCTGCTGCTCGGCCATACCCTGGACGATGTCGCCGAGGCCGAATGGATGCGCGCGAACGGCTCGAGCGTCGGCGCACCGCGCGAGTGGGCGCCTTCGCCGGCCTGGCCTGAGGGGCGCGGAGTCTTCCTTCTGAGACCGCTGCTCGGCCTGCGCCGCGCCGAGCTGCGCGAACGGACCCTGCCCGCCGGCCTCGGCTGGATCGAGGATCCGGCCAATGAGGACGAGCGGTTCCTGCGCGCGCGGGCCCGCCACGCCCGGCCGCAGGCGGTGGCTCCGTCGTCCGACCCTGCCGATCTGGCGGGCGATTTCGAGGTCGACCTCGCCGGCGTGGCGCGCCTGTCCCGCGATGCCGCGCTCCGCGACCGGGACCTGGCCATGGCTTGCGTCAGCGCCGGCGGCGGCGAGCGTCTGCCCCGGGGCGACACGGTCGGGCGGCTGTTATCCCGGATCGGGACCGGCGAGCGCTTCGCCGCGACCCTCGCGGGCGCACGGATCGATGCGGGCGACGACATCACCATCTGCCGCGACGCCGGGCGCCTCCCGCTGGATCCCCAGGCGCTTCCCGTCGGCCGACCCGCCGTCTGGGACGGCCGCTTCGAGATTATCGCCCATGAGCCCGGGATGGCGGTGCGTCCCCTGGCCGGGCTCGCCTCCCGGATCGACAAGCGGAGCCGGTCCCGCCTCGGGGCATTCCCGCACGCGGCGCGGCGCGCCCTGCCTGTCCTGGTCGGTCCTGACGGAAAGGTAACTTGCCCAATCCTTGCACAGGACGCATTCGGCTCGGCGCGAGCCCTGGTCGAGGGTCGCCTAGCGGCGGCCTGCGGCCGAATCGCGCGTGAGCCCGCCCCGTGGACCAGCTCTCATGGCGAACGGGACGCAGGCGCCCTATCTTAGGCCGAAGTTCCGACAGGCGGTTTGAATGACGCTTCGCAATCTCCTCATCTGGGCCGTGATCATCGTCGTGCTCGGCGGCCTCTACAGCGTCCTGAATCAGGGCGCCAAGGCCACGCAGACCACCGAGATCACCTACTCGAGGCTCCTGCAGGATCTCGAGCAGGGCCACGTGACCAACGCCGTCATCTCCGGCGACGTGGTCGAGGCCAAGGAGGTCGACGGCAAGAGCTACGCCGCCGTCACGCCGGCCAACCAGGACGATCTCCTGCGGCGGATCGATCCGTCGAAGGTCAGCATCCAGGTCAAGCGGCAGAACCAGCTGACCATCTGGTCGGTGCTGATCAACAGCCTGCCGATCCTGCTGCTCATCGGGGTGTGGATCTTCTTCCTCCGCCAGATGCAGGGCGGCGCCAGAGGCGCCATGGGCTTCGGCCGCTCCAAGGCGCGCCTGCTCACCGAGAACAAGAACCGCGTCACCTTCGAGGACGTCGCCGGCGTGGACGAGGCCAAGGAGGAGCTGCAGGAGATCGTCGATTTCCTGAAGGACCCCGGCAAGTTCCAGAAGCTGGGCGGCAAGATCCCCAAGGGCGCCCTGCTGATCGGCCCGCCGGGCACCGGCAAGACCCTGCTCGCCAGAGCCGTCGCCGGCGAGGCGGGCGTGCCCTTCTTCACCATTTCGGGCTCGGACTTCGTGGAGATGTTCGTGGGCGTCGGCGCCAGCCGCGTGCGCGACATGTTCGAACAGGCCAAGAAGAACGCCCCCTGCATCATCTTCATCGACGAGATCGACGCGGTCGGGCGCCATCGCGGCGCGGGCCTGGGCGGCGGCAACGACGAGCGCGAGCAGACCCTCAACCAGCTGCTGGTCGAGATGGACGGCTTCGAGGCCAACGAAGGCATCATCCTGG
>CAZTMF010000087.1:0-1527 GCA_964614675.1 uncultured Caulobacteraceae bacterium
ACAACGCCTTCGCCAACTCGTCCTCGTCGATCCTGCAGGCCAAGATGATGGGCCTCAGCGCCGACTTCCTGACGCCGCCCCTGTCGTCCACCGAACAGAGCCTGGCCTTCATCCTGGGCTCGGCCAGCCGCGGCATTGTGGTCGGTCTGGTGACCCTGGCGACGGTGTGGTGGTTCGCCGGCTCGCACCTCGCCCATCCCTGGGCGGCGGTCTGGTTCATGATCTCCGCGTCGCTGATCATGGGCGAACTGGGCGTGCTGGCCGGGCTCTGGTCGGAGAAGTTCGACCAGATGGCCATGGTGCAGAACTTCGTGGTGATGCCCCTGACCTTCCTGTCGGGCACCTTCTACACGGTGGACCGGTTGCCCGAGCCGTTCCGCTCCATCTCGCACTTCAACCCGTTCTTCTATCTGATCGACGGCTTCCGCTACGGCTTCATCGGCGTCAGCGACGGCAATCTGATCGCCGGCGTGGCCAGCTCCGGCTTCCTCTCGGTGGCGCTCGGCGTCTGGTGTTGGTGGTTGTTCTGGAAGGGCTACCGCCTGAAGACCTGACCGACCCGACGGGGCGTGGCCGATGGATTTGTTCGTCCCCGCCAGGAAGCCGACATAGGAACCTCCCTCCGCGGAACGCCGTTAGCCCTCCATTGCAAGGAGCGGCGCCATGGGCGACTTCGACCGCGAGGACCTCGAGACCAAGCTTTGGAAGACGTTGGAAGATGAGCGCATCGGCATGCTCGGCCTGTGCGGGGACAACATCGGCCATTTCCATCCGATGACCGCCTTCTGCGACCGCGAGCTGGGGACGATCTGGTTCTTCACCCGCCGCGACACCGATCTCGTCCGCCGACTGGTCCAGGGCGGCAAGGCCATGTTCAACCTGGTCTCCAAGGACCGCGAGCTGTGGGCCTGCATCTCGGGGACCGTCACCGAGCAGCACGACGCCGAGCGCATCGACAAGTACTGGGGACCGGTGGTCGCCGCCTGGTTCCCCGAAGGCAAGGACGATCCGGAACTCACCCTGCTCAGGCTGGACGCCGAAGACGCCGACGTGTGGATCGCCAGCAAGGGCCCGATCCGCTTCGCATTCGAGATCGTGAAGGCCAACCTGACCGACGGCGAGCCCGACGTGGGCGGGCACCAGCGGCTGAACCTCCACTAGGGGCTCCCGCGCACGCGCGATTGACAGCGGGGTCCTAGACCCGGATAAACCGCCGCCTTCCAGTCCCCGTCGCCCTGCGGCGGGGACCTTGATGCTTTTGGGAGGCGATATTGTCCGATCCCGTACAGCCGACGACCCCGTCCGACAGCCACATCATGGGCGTGTACAGCCGCGCCCCGCTGGCTTTCGAGCGAGGCCGAGGCGTGCGCCTCTGGGGCGACGACGGGCGGGAATATCTCGACTGCGTGGCCGGCATCGCGGTGAACGGCCTCGGCCACTGCCACCCACGCCTGGTCAAGGCGCTGGAGGAGCAGGCCGAGAAGCTCTGGCACGTCTCCAACATCTACCGGATCCCCGACCAGGAGC
>CAZTMF010000087.1:1627-9704 GCA_964614675.1 uncultured Caulobacteraceae bacterium
CCGACCACCGCGGCGATCCTGATCGAGCCGGTGCAGGGGGAGGGCGGCGCCCGCGCCGTCTCCGACTCCGACCTGCGTCTGATGCGCGAGCTCTGCGACGAGCAGGGCGCGCTGCTGATGTTCGACGAGATCCAGTGCGGCATGGGCCGCACCGGCAAGCTGTTCGCCTACGAGTGGTCGGGGGTCGTCCCGGACGTGATGTGCGTGGCCAAGGCGCTGGGCGGAGGCTTTCCCGTCGGCGCCCTCCTGGCGACCCACCATGCGGCCGGGGCGATGAAGGTCGGGAGCCATGGATCCACCTATGGCGGCAATCCCATGGCCATGGCGGTCGGCCTGGCGGCCTTCGACGAGATTTCGAAGCCCGAACTCCTGGATCACGTGAACCAGGTGGCTGGCTACCTTGGCCAGCAGCTTGCGGGGCTGAAGGACCGCTTCCCCGACGTCATCGACGATGTCCGCGGCAAGGGCCTCCTGGTTGGCCTCAAGCTGAAGCCCAACAACCGTGAATTCATGGGCATGGCGAGGGACAACCAGCTGCTGATCGCCGGCGGCGGCGACAACTGCGTGCGCCTCCTGCCGCCCCTGATCATCACCCAGGAGGAAGCCCGCGAAGCGATCGAGAAGCTCGAGAAGACCTGCGAGATGGCGCGGGCGAAGGCGGCGGCATGAGCCAGCCTTCCCAGGACCCCCGCCACTTCCTCGACATCTGGCGGCACGACTCCGCGACGCTTCGCGGCATGATCGAGGACGCCAAGCGCCGCAAGGCCGCTCGCCGCGGTTGGGGCCAGGCCGAGGTCGATCCCGACGCGCCCGCGCGCGGCCGGAGCCTGGCGATGATCTTCCAGAAGAACTCGACCCGGACGCGCTTCTCCTTCGATGCGGCCATGCGACAGCTCGGCGGCCAGTCGATCATCGCCACCGCCTCGGACATGCAGCTTGGCCGGGGAGAGACCATCGAGGACACCGCCAAGGTGCTTTCGCGCATGGTCGACGCGGTGATGATCCGCGCCATCCGCCACGAGGACGTCGAGCGCTTCGCCCAGGCGGCCAGCGTGCCGGTGATCAACGGCCTGACCGATCGCAGCCACCCCTGCCAGATCATGGCCGACATCCAGACCTTCGAGGAGCACCGCGGGCCGATCGAAGGGCGTACGATCGCCTGGGTGGGCGACGGCAACAACGTCTGCGCCAGCTTCATCCACGCGGCCACCGCGTTCGGCTTCAGGCTGAACATCGCCTGCCCGGCGATCTATCATCCGGACCTGGTGGACCTCGCCCGCGCCGAGCGGGCCGGGGCGCAGATCGAGATGACCGAGGATCCGCGCGCGGCGGCGATGGGGGCCGACTGCGTGGTGACCGACACCTGGGTCTCGATGGGTGATCCCGACGGCGAGGCGCGGATGGATGCGCTGGAGCCCTTCCAGGTCGACGCCAGGCTGATGGAGCTGGCGCATCCGGACGCGATCTTCCTGCACTGCCTGCCGGCGCACCGAGGCGAGGAGGTCACCGACGAGGTGATCGACGGGCCCCAGTCGCAAGTCTGGGACGAGGCGGAGAACCGCATCCATGCCCAGAAGGCGGTCCTGGCCTGGTGCCTCGGGGGAAACACCTGATCACGGACCTCTTCGCCTGCTCGGCCGTTGATGTGGCATGGCGAGCGTCGCGCGTGTTTCAGATGTCCGGGGCCCGGTCCAAGGTCGCGAGACCACAGAATCCGGCGACGGCGGCTCAGTGCTGATGGGCTTGGCGATTGGCGTCGCCGCCGCCATCGCGTTTGACGTCTTCCTCTGGATGGCCGTCCACTAGCCGCGCAGGGCGCGGCGGATGGCCCGCGCCAACGGGGCCAGGCGCGAACGCTCCGTCTTCGCGAGCACCGCCAAGCCTTCGGCCGCGTAGCGGTAATCCGGGTCCAAGGCCAGGCATCGCTCAAAGGCGGCGCGCGCCGCCTGGAGATGGCCGAGCCTGCGATACTGCTCGCCCACCCGCCATTGATACTCGGCGTTGTCCCGGACCACGGCCGCCGCGTGCTCGAAGTACGGAAGGGCCTCGGCATCCTTCCCGAGCCGGGCGAGGCCCGCCCCGAGCTTCTGGTGCGCGCGCGGGTTGCTCGGATCGAGTTTCACAGCCAGGCGCAGCTGCACCACTCCCTCCTCGGTTCGCCGCAGCCGCAGCAGGGTGATCCCATATTGAAGCCGGACGGACTGCATCTTCAGCCCTGGGTCGTCCGGGTGCTGCGCGACGAGGCGAGCCAGAAGGTCGGCGGCCCGATCGTAGTCGCGTGCACTGAATTCCTTCTGGGCCTGGGTCCAGAGATCGAGCGCTGGGGAACCCACGTCGGGCATCCGCGCTTCCTACGCCTCCCGCGGCGGCAACGCCATGACATGGGTTCGGGCTCCGGCCGGGCCGGGCCGCAGGACCGATTGAGTTCGCCCTGCTATACCGTACAAGTCCTGCCGATTCCGCGTCTTGGGAGTCCGCGTGGTGGAGTTGCGATGCCCATAGCCCGTTTCTCGGCGACTGAAGCGAACCGGAATCTCCGCCGCAACCGGACCTCCATCTGGCCCGACGGACGGCTGCAAACCGGACGCCTCGGCGAGCTCGCCAAGGTCTCATTCAACCCGTCCTTCACCTTCACCAAGGCCGACCGGATCATGACGATCGGCTCCTGTTTCGCACGGGAGATCGAGCACCGGCTGGCCAGCCTCGGCTTCGATCTGCCGATGAAGGACCTCGCCATCCCGGCAGAGGAACGGGCGACCAAGACCGAGAACGACCTGGTCTCGAAGTTCACCGTGCAATCGATGGAGAACGAGCTCGCCTGGATGTCCGGGCGCGCGCCGCCGCCGCCCGAAAAGCTGTTCCTCGAGGTCGGAGAAGGGCTCTGGCACGACCCCCAACTGGTCCACAACATCCATCCGGCCTCGCTCGAGCGGGTCATCGAGCGCCGCTCCATGGTGCAGGGGGCGTTCGCAGAGCTGCCGAGTTGCCGGATCGTGATCCTGACCCTGGGCCTCGCGGAAGCCTGGTTCGACCACGAGACCTCGCTCTACCTCAACACCGCTCCACCCCTGTCGGCGCTCAACCGTAGTCGTGACCGCTACAGCCTGGACGTGCTGGACTATGAGGACATCTACGCCTCGCTCGAGCGGATCTACGCGCTCCTCGATCAGCACGGGCACCCCGATTTCAAGGTGCTGATCACGGTCTCTCCGGTGCCCTTCAAGTCGACCTTCACCGGCGAGGACGCGATCACCGCCAACACCTATTCCAAGGCCGTACAGAGGGCCGCCCTGCAGGCGTTCGTCACGCGGCACGACAACGTCGATTACTTCCCGAGCTATGAGATCGTGACCATGAGCGATCGCACGCTCGTCTACGAACGCGACAACCTGCACGTCTCCAGGTCGACGGTCGCCTACATCGTCGAGCAGGTGCTGGCGAGCTATGCGCCCGAGGTCGAGTTCATGCCCTCCAAGGTCGGCATGCCGAAGAGCCGCCGCGCGGACGTCGAAGACAATCACTTCGATCTGCTTGCACGAGCCAAGCATCACTACAACGAAGGTGAGTTCCAGGCGGCCGTGGACAGTTGCCAGGCGGCCATCGAGCGCTTCTACGAACGGATGTCGGATCGCGACAAGGGCTCGGTCCGGAGCCTGCTGGGCCTCGGCCTGATGAAGCTCGAGCGATGGGACGAGGCCATCGCCGAGCTCGAGGTCTGCACTGGCGTTTCTCCGGCGGAAGCCGAGCACTGGTACAAACTCGGCCGCGCCTATAGCCGGGTGGGCCGCCGGCGCGAGGCCATCGAGGCCCTTCAGCGGGCGGCCGAGATCAGCCCGAACGACGCGGGGATCAAGAAGAGCCTGGCATGGGCCAAGGGAGGGTTGGACGCCTTCGGCGCCCCGGCGCGACAGCGCTCCTGGCTCTCCAAGCTGCTGGGCGCCCGCCCGGAAGCCGTGGGCGAACGGGGCTAGCCGGCCTCGATCAGATTGCGCATGAGCTCGCCCGGGCGGGCGTCACTGTGCAGCTGGGTCATGTCGCATTGGCGCGGCGCCTTGTCCGGCCTCCATCGGAGCAGCTTCGTCCCGTGGCGGAAGCGCCCGCCGGAGATATGGTCGTATCGCACCTCGACCACCAGTTCGGGCCTGAGCGGGCTCCATTCGGCGCTGCGCTCGGTGGACCAACGGCTGGGGCCGCCCGGCGCCTGGCCGGTGAAGCCGGGGGCCTCGACCAGGGCCTCGAGCCGCCGGGTGAGGGCGGCTCGCTCGCCATCGCCGATCGTGGTGGTGAAGCCCACATGGTTCAGCCGACCGGTCCCGTCATAGAGCCCGAGCAGCAGCGAGCCGACCTCGCGCGAGCCTGACCGGTAGCGGAAGCCGCCCACCACGCAGTCGGCCGTGCGCGTGCGCTTGACCTTCAGCATCGCCCGCGCGCCCGGCAGGTAGGCGCCGTCCAGGCGCTTGGCCACCACGCCGTCCATGGAGGGGCCGATCCGCTCGAGCCAGGTCTCGGCCTTCTCCAGCCGGTTGGTCGCCGGCGACAGGCGAAGGCGCGGCTGGGGCGCGAACTCGCGGTAGAACAGCTCAAGGGCTGCGCGCCTCAGAGACAGGGGCTGCTCGACCAACCGGTCGCCGTCCGGCGCCATCAGGCAATCGAACAGGATCAGCATCGCCGGCTGCTCGGCGGCCAGGCGCAGGATGCGGCTCTCGGCCGGATGCAGCCTGAGCTGCAGCGCCTCGAAGGACAGATCCTCGCCCGTCGCGATCACCAGCTCTCCGTCCAGCACGAACCGCCGGGCCGGCAGGGACTTCAATGCCTGGACCATCTCGGGGAAGTAGCGGGTCAGAGCCTTGCCCGACTTGGCGATGAGCTCGACTTCGTCGCCCGCCCGGAAGGCCAGGCAACGGAAGCCGTCCCACTTCGGCTCGAATTGCCAGCCGGACTCCTGAGGCAGGCTATCCACCAGCTTGGCCTCCATCGCCTCGGTGCTCGGCGGCACGGGCAGGGCCTGCAGCGCGTTGCGCCGGCGGCTGGGATCGGAGGCAGGCGTAAGCAGGGGCATGGCGGGGCAACACCCCGCCTGCGGCCGAGGTTCCGCGCCGTCACGCTCGCACGAGCGGACTTGGGCCCCTATATGCGCCGGCGAACCTGCATTCCCCTCTCCCCCCTTGCCGGCGCAGCCCGCGTCGGCCAGCCTGGATTTCCCGTGAACGCCCCCGCCGCACCCCTCCACGACGACCTCGTCGCCGCCTTCCAGATCGAGAACCAGCCCGTACGCGGGCGCATCGTGCGGCTGGGCGAACCGATCGACGAAGTCCTGACTCGCCACGCCTATCCCGAGCCGGTGGCCAATCTGCTGGGCGAGGCCTGCGCCCTGGCGGCCCTGGTCGGGGCGAGCCTGAAGTTCGACGGGCGCCTGATCGTCCAGGCCCAGGGGGACGGACCGGTCTCGCTGGTGGTGGCCGACTACGACACCTCCGGCGCGCTTCGCGGCTATTGCAGCTTCGATGCGGACAAGGTCGCCGTGGCGTCGCAGGGCTTCATCCGGCCGGGCGCCGGGACCCTGCTGGGCAAGGGCCTGTTCGTCATGACCATCGACCAGGGCCCGGAGACGGAGCGCTATCAAGGGATCACCCAAATCGAGGGTGAGACCCTGGCCCTCTGCGCCGAGACCTATTTCGCCCAGTCCGAACAGACGCCGACGCGGGTGCGCCTGGCGGTGGGCCAGCTGCAGACCGACCAGGGCCTGGTCTGGCGCGCGGGCGGGCTGCTGATCCAGAACATCGCCGGGGACGCCGACGCCCGCGAGGAGGTCGAGGACACCTGGACCCGCGCCCAGGCCCTGTTCGAGACCACCGGCGAGGACGAGCTGATCGACCCCACCATCCCGGCCGAGACCCTGCTCTACCGGCTGTTCCACGAGGACGGCGTGCGGCTGTTCCAGCCCAGGCCGCTCCGGGCCTTCTGCCGATGCTCGCCCGAGCGGATCCTGAACCTGCTGCGCTCGTTCCCGCCCGAGGAGCGTCGGGAGATGGTCACGCCCGATGGGAACATCCGCGTCACCTGCGAATACTGCTCGCGGGTCTATGACGTCGCGCCGCAGACGGTGGATCAGTAGGACCCGCCGCGCGGATGGCCCTGGACGCCGTGCTGGAGAAGATCCGCGGGTGCCGGGCCTGCGCTGGCGAGCTGCGGCACGAGCCGCGCCCCGTCGTCCGTGTTTCGCCCGAGACCCGCATCCTGATCTGTGGACAGGCGCCGGGCCGGCGGGTGCATGAGAGCGGCCTTCCGTTCGATGATTCCTCCGGCGACCGACTGCGCGGCTGGCTCGGGGTCGACAGAGAGGCCTTCTACGGCGACGCCAGGATCGGGGTGGCCGCCATGGCCTTCTGCTTTCCCGGCACGAGCCCCAAGGGCGGCGACTATCCTCCCCCCAAGCGCTGCGCGGAACTTTGGCGCCGGCCCCTCCTGGCCGAGCTGCCGAGGGTCGAGCTGACGCTCCTGGTCGGCTCCTACGCCATCGACTGGACCTTGGGCCGGCGAGGCTCCATGACGGACACGGTCGCCGCCTGGCGCGAGCTTCTGCCGAAGGCCATTCCCTTGCCGCACCCGTCCTGGCGCAACACCGCCTGGCTGAAGCGCAATCCCTGGTTCGAGGCGGAGGTCGCGCCCTGGCTGCGTGGCCGGGTCGCGGAGATCCTGGCGCGATGAGCCGGGACGCGCTGACCCGCTTCGCTGCGGCGCTGCTGCTTCTGTTCGCCGCCGCCTGCGCGCCCCTGCAGCAACGTGTCGAGACGCCGGGTTCATCATTCACCGGTCCGCGGCTCGAGAAGAACGACTTCGTCAGCTTCGACGGCGCCCGGCTCGGGATGATGCGCTGGGAGGCCGACGGGGAGCCCTGGGCCGTGGTGATCGGCCTGCACGGCATGGACGACTACTCCAACGCCTTCCACCTGGCGGCCGGATACTGGGCCAAGGAAGGGATCTCGACCTACGCCTACGACGAGCGGGGTTTCGGCCGCTCGCCCCGTCGGGGAATATGGCCCGGCGTCCAGCTGATGGACGAGGACCTGCGCACCTTCGCCGCCCTGATCCGCCAGCGTTTCCCCCACGCGATCGTCGCGGTGGCCGGTATCAGCATGGGCGGGGCGGTGGCCATAGACACCTTCGCCTCGGACCGCCCGCCGTCCGCCGACCGGCTGATCCTGCTCTCGCCCGCGGTCTGGGGCTGGTCGACCCAACCCCTGACGTCGCGCGTCGCGCTCTGGAGCGTGGCCCACGCTGCGCCGGGGTTCATCCTGAAGCCGCCGGCCTTCGTCACCCGCAACATCCGCGCGAGCGACAACATCGAGGAGCTGATCCACATGGGTCGCGATCCCATGCTGATCTGGGGCACGCGCACCGACGCGGTCTATGGCCTGATGGGCCTGATGCAGCGGGCCTGGTCGGAAACGGGCGAGCTCAGGGTCCCGACGCTCTATCTCTATGGGGCCAAGGACCAGCTGATCCCCAAGAACGCCGCCATCCCCGCAGCCGGGGCCCTGCCTGCCGGCGACCGCACCGCCTACTACCTCGACGGCTACCACCTGCTGCTGATCGACCTGCAGAACCCCAAGGTGTGGGACGACGTCGCCGCCTATATCAAGGACCCGGCCTCGCCGCTGCCCTCCGGCGCCCCTCCGATCCCGAGGACGGAAGCGGCGGCCAAGGCCCTTGCGTCCACGGCCGTCGCCGCTCAGTCGCCCCTGCCGTCGAGCGCGCCGGCCGGCCCCGGCTTGGCAGCCCCCTGAACCCGGCGTAAGCCTCGCCGCCTTACCTGGGCTGCGCCATCATCCCCTATGACCTTGTTCGATTCCCCTGCCTTCGACGGGCATGAAGCCGTCCACGCCTTCCACGACGCGGAAAGCGGCCTGAACTGCATCATCGCCATCCATTCCACCGCCCGGGGCCCTGCCGCCGGCGGCTGCCGCATGTGGGCCTATGCCTCGTCCGAGGCGGCGCTGGAGGATGCGCTGAGGCTCTCCCGGGCCATGTCCTACAAGAACGCGGTCGCCGACCTCGAGCTCGGCGGCGGCAAGGC
>CAZTMF010000088.1:0-9568 GCA_964614675.1 uncultured Caulobacteraceae bacterium
GATAGGACCCGAAGGCGTTGGTGTGTGGGTCGTTGATCCCGGCGTCGCTGAACGCTCGGTCCTTGGCGAACACCACCGAGCGCTGGGTGTACATCGCCGAGAACATCACGTTGCCGCGGTCGTTGGGGAAGTTGGTCCCGATGATCGCGCTGACGTTCGGCTCGCGGTTGTCGCCGTGCTCGCTGACGCCGTACTGGGCGCTGACCTCCAGCCCCTGGAAGTGGTGCTTCAGCTTGAAGTTCACGACGCCCGAGATGGCGTCGGCGCCGTACACGGCCGAGGCGCCGCCGGTGACGACCTCGACGCTGTCGATCACCTCCTCGGGAATGGTGTTGATGTCGACCACCAGCTGGCCGTTGGTGGGCTGGGCCCTGCGCCCATCGATCAGCACCAGGTTCCGGTTGGGCCCGAGGCCGCGCAGGTTGAGGAACGCGGCGCCCGGCGTCTGAGAGGCGCTGGGCTGGCCGGCGCCAGCCTGGCCGATCTGGCTGTTCAGGTCGGCGTGGAACTGCGGCAGCTGGTTCAGGGTCTGCTCGATCTCCGGACCGGCCCGATTGTCGAAGGCCTGGGAATTGACCGTGACGATCGGACTAGGCGAACTGAAATCCTTCTTGGAGATGCGGGAGCCGGTGACGACCACCTCTCCCACCGTCGACTGGCAGGCGGGCTGCCCCGGCCGGCCGCAATTGGCGTTGTCTTGTGCGAAGGCGCTGCCGCCCGCCACGGTCAGGCCCGCGAGCATGGCGGTCGAGCCAACCAGGACCGCTCGCGTGACGCGGCGGCCCGTCAAAATCGAATGCATAGTCCCACTCCTCCCCAGGGGTGATTCAAACGGCGCCAGCGCCGCAGAAGTCCGGACGGTCTGATGTGTGTGCTGTTCGCCCGAAGGCTGTCGGATCGCGCCGCCTCCAATCGCCGATGGAGAGCGCCCATGCCGCGTCTGCTGGGATCCGTGGGGCTCACGCCCCAAGGCCCCGACTGACGCCGAGTTTGGACGATCCCCCGCAGTGGGCGGCCTGTTTTGTCGGCCGTCCTTATTGTCAGGGAGACTGACGCAAGCGTCGCCGTGTGTCAAATCAGAGAAAGACAGTAACAATTGATAACGTTGAGCTTTTTCACAATTCTGCTAGGCGCGTCGACGCCCGGCGAGGCGGCCCTGTGCGGCGCGGACACGGCGGATCCCGGCGCGAAGATCACACTTGTTACGAAGTCCGGCGGGGCGGTTTGACTGGAAGGGACCCTGCTTCGCGGATAAGGCTCGGAGGGTCCGATGCGCGCCCGACAGAGGCGCCTGCGAGGAGACGCGCCTTGAAGAACGTCGAGGGAAAAGTCGCCTTCATCACCGGGGGCGCCAGCGGCATTGGCTACGGCATGGCCCAGGCCTTCCTGGACGCCGGCATGAAGGTGGTGATCGCCGACCTCCTGCAGCAGCATCTCGACGAGGTGGCGGCGAGCCACCCGGGCGCCAACAACCTGCACCTGATCAGGGTCGACGTCTCCGACCGGCCGGGCATGGAGCGGGCCGCCGCCGAGGCCGAGAAGGTGTTCGGCAAGGTCCACGTGCTCTGCAACAACGCCGGGGTCGCCGCCCGTGGGAACATCGACGAGCACTCCTACGCGGACTGGGACTATGTGATGGACGTGTGCGTCGGCGGGACCATCAACGGCCTCGTCAACTTCCTGCCGCGCATCAAGGCGCACGGGGAGGGCGGGCACATCGTCAACACCTCCTCCATGGCCGGGATGATCCCGGCGCCGGCCTTCGTGGGCAGCTATTCAACCGCCAAGTTCGCCGTGCGCGGCATGAGCGACGCCTTGCGCCTGGCCCTGGCGCCCCACAGGATCGGGGTCTCGGTGCTGTGCCCGGGCCTAGTGGCCACCCGTGCGATGACCTCCAGCGGTATCTACCGCTCCACCCACGACCACGGGGGCGAGCAGACCGGCGTCAGCCCCGCCCCGATAACCGGCGGCATGGCGCCCCGCGCCGTCGGCGGGCGGGTGCTGCAGGGCATACGTGACAACGAGCTCTACATCTTCCCGCACGGCGAGTTCAAAGACGAGGTCGCCCAATACTTCCAGCGCATGCTGGACGCCTTCCCGCCGGCCGAAGGCATCGATCCCGAGCGCGCCGCCATGGAGGCCCGGCGGGCCAAGATGACCGACGAGTTGCGCGCGGCGGCCGACGCCATCGACAACTAGGCGTCACGGTCCGGGCTCCTTCGCGCGCGGGGGGGGCGCGAAGGTCGGAGGCGAGCGGGCCTTGCGGGCGATTTCCCAGAGCGCGTCCCGTGATCGGTCTCGCCAACCCTGGCGGCTTCTGCCAGTCTCGCTGGCTGGAGGGGAGGCTTGCCATGAATCGTCTTGCGACGGCCGCCTTGGCGGCGGCGGCGCTCGTTGGGGCTACGCCAGTCTGGGCGCAGGAGCAGCCCACCTCGCCACCATGGTCTGTCCTGGCCCGCTGCGCCGACATGACCGACGCGAACAAGGAGCTGGAATGCTATCGCGCGGCGATGCGCGAGGCCGGCTACCGTCGCAACCCCGAAAGGGACGCGGCCGAGCACCGCAAGAGCTTCGGGCTCGAGCTGCCGAGCATCAGGCTGGGCAAGCAGACGAAGGGGTCCTCAGCCCGCGGGAATGCGCAGGTGGCCCAGGCTCCAGGTCAGTCGCCCGGACCAGCCTCAGAGGCGCAGGACCCCAATCGGGTCGTCGTGACCATCTCGGCGATCGCCTATACCCGCCCGCTCAACCAGATCATGATCGTCACCACCGACGGCGCGGTCTGGCTGCAGGACGACACCATTTCGGTGAACTTCCAGCCCAAGCCCGGCGATACGGTCAAGATCAGCAGAACCGCTTTCGGCGGCTACTTCTGCGACTTCGGCCGCAGCAACGCCGTCCGGTGCATCCGCAAGAACTGAGCCGATCCCCTAATGGGGGCTCATCGGATTCCCGCTCGGGATGTTTCGCGCGCCGCGATCGGAGGCGTCCTGGAAATACTGCCGGGTCTGCTCGTCCAGCGCGTCCCATTGGCGCTGTGTCATGCATTTCCGGTTCAGCATCCGGCTGCCGATCTGCTCTTCGGTTCGGCAGACGACCTTGTCGGGATCCGGCGCCGACTTGACGGCCTTGGCCGGCGCGGCCGCCGGTTGGGGCGCGCCTGGCGCTCCTGGGCCAGGATCGGCGGCGGCAAGCAGTATGGCGAGAACAAGCGGCGTCATTTGACCTCCCCTGGCTTTCTGGACCCGATCATATCGCCACTTTCACGCGACGAGCAGGTGGGATCCACAAAAGGAAAGGGCGAGCCCTGAGGCTCGCCCTGAAAGTGCGACGCTGGAGACCTGGTCTAGAACCGGGCCTTCAGGCCGATATAGAAGCGCCGGCCCAGCACATCGTAGGCCCCCGCATAGGTCGAGCCCGCGCCAGACGACGCTGGCGTTCCAACCAGCGGCCCCCCGGCGGTGCCCGGGGTCTGGCCGGTGATCTCCGGCTGCCTGTCGAACAGGTTCTCGATGCCGGCGCGCAGGACGTAGTTCGACATGATCTTCCAGGTCCCGGACAGGTCGAACAGATCGTAGGAACCGGTCGGGAACGGAAGGTTCGGGTTGGTCGGATTGGTGACCGCCGAGCTCGAGATCACGCCTGGCATATGCTGCCAGCGCAGCGACAAGGATCCCGGTCCGACCGAATAGGCGAACTGCGTCGTGGTCCGGTAGCGGAACAGCGGCTGGGCGAAGCCCCCGGTGAAGGTGCCGTCGCCGCCCGAACCGGCGTAGTCCACGAACGGCGCGTGCGCATTGACCTGGGTGCTGTAGTAGTCGAGCCAGTTCAGGTAGAAGTTCAGCGACACTTGGCCCGGCACAGACGAGAGGCCGAGGTCGTTGAGTTCCGCGAACCAGTTCAGCTCGACATCCACGCCGGCGGTCTTGATGCCGCCCAGGTTGGCGTAGAGCGCGTGCACCGTCGACGGCGAGCCGTCGAACGGAGAGCGGACGATCAGCTGGCAGTATGGATTGGTCGGGCTGTAGTTCGGGTTGTCGCCCGTCGCATTGAAGCACTCGCGGTAGACCGACTGGCTGCTCAGGACCCCGATCGCATTGCTGATGGCGATGTCATAGAAATCGACGCTCAGGCTGAGGTGATCGACCGCCGGAGACCGCCACGGAGAGTTGATGACCGCCCCGACCGTCCAGGTCTTGGCGTTTTCAGATGTCAGGTTCGGGTTGCCCTGCTGGTCGTCGAGCGCGAGGGCGAAGCCGGCGTTGCCGTAGTTGTTGCCGATCGGGAAGCCGCCGGACAGGGCCGAGCACAGGGCCTGGACCTGCGCGCGGTTCGGGTTGCTGGCGGAGTTGCCGTAGGTCGCCGCGGACGGTCCGGTGGCGCAGGCGTCGCCGTCGGCCCAGAGGGTGACCTGGGTGTTGCCGCCCTGGAACAGTTCCGCCGTGTTCGGCGCCCGGTTGGCGACCTGGTAGCCGCCGCGGAACGCCAGCCAGTCGACGACCCTCCAGTCTCCCGTCACCTTCCAGGTGCTGACCGCGCCGACGCTCGCCAGGCTATAGCTGGAATAACGATAGCCGGGCGTGACGGTGACCAACTTGGCGAACGGCAGATCCTTGAGGAGGGGAATGGAGGCTTCGCCGTAGCCTTCGAACACCTTGGTCTCGCCGCTGGCCGCGCTGGCGCCGAAGATACCGATGGTCGAGCCCAGGATGTTGGTCTGGGACATCAAGGGATCGGGCCGGAAGGTGAAGGCGTTGCGGCGGTAGTCGGCGCCGATCGCCATCCGGACCTCGCCGGCGGGCAGGTCGATCACGTGGCCCTGGAAGTCGCCTTCGACCACGTCCTGGGTCGCGTCCGTCGTGGTCGTGATCGGCGCGTTGATGATGGCCTTGCAGTCGTCCGAGACGGGCGCATTGGTGAACGGGTTCAGGCCGCTGGTGCAGTGTGCGATGGTGCCGCGGTTGCCGATGAAGAAATCGGCCCCGGCGCCGTAGTTGGGCAAGGAGATCAGGCGCTGGTATTGCGCGAGATCGGCGAAGCCGATGTACCGGGCCTGGATCGCGGTGTTCCCGTGCGATCCGTAGACGTCGTAGGTCCAGTCGCTGAAGGGCAGTCGACCCTTGAAGCCGCCCAGGATCTGGAAGGTATTGAAGTTCTGATCCTGAGAGCGCTCGCCCAGGATGGAATCAAGTCCTCGCCCGAGCTCCCAGCTTGCATTGGGATTGGCCCGCGAGTTCAGCAGGGTCGCCAGTTGCGCCGGAACGGGGTGCGGCGAGGCGATCGTCGTGGTGATGCCGGTGACCGAGTTGGTCTGCTGGATCGTCGCGCCCGCGCCGTTGGTGGCGGCGTCATAGGGGATGAACACGCCCCATTGGTTCACGGCCGGGTTGCTGCCGAGGGTCGTGTGGGTCTCGTCCTCGACAAACTCGCCCTGCAGGTATGCGGTGACATGATCGCTGATGTCGTAGTGCCCGCTGGCGAACATCGAGTAGCGCTTCAGCGGCAGCGACAGCATGGTGGAGAGGGTGTTGGTCGTGACCCCGGTGAAGCCCAGGCTGCTCGTTATGGTCTTGTAGAAGGGCTGGCCCGCGATGGTGGTGCCCGGGTTGACGAAGCCTGGCGCGGTGACGCCGTTGTTGCCCTGGCCGACGAAGAACAGCGTTGCGTTCGCAGGGTTGGCCGCCTGGTTGATCCCGATCGTGCCGCCGAAGCCGGTGGTCACGCCCGTGAAGAACGAGTTGAAGCTTGTCACCACGCCCGGTCCGAAGACCGCGTCGAGCGCACTCTGGCTGTAGGGGGTCGGCGGGCCGCCTGGGCCGAACAATCCCCCGTTGGCGCTGCTGACGCCGGACAGGGTCGCTATGTCCGCGAAGAAGTCCCCGCCCACGGAAGGATCGGTGTAGGCCGCGCTGTAGAACTTGCGGTCCCGCTGGAGCACGGCGGTGCGGCTGGCGTAGCTCATGCCAATCATGGCGTTGCCGCGGTTGTCGGCGAAGTTGGCGCCCAACAGGGCGCTGATCTTGAGCTCCTGGTCGTCGCCTTGGAACGTCTGGCCGTACTGACCGTCCATCTCGACGCCCTGGAAGTTCTTCCTGAGCTTGAAGTTGACCACGCCCGAGACGGCGTCCGAGCCGTAGGTCGCCGCGGCGCCGCCGGTGATCGATTCGATGCTCTCGATGGCCGCGTCGGGAATGGTGTTGATGTCGATGTCGAGACCGCCGTCGATCGGCTGGTAACGGCGGCCATCGACGAGAACGAGGTTCCGGTTGCTCCCCAGGGAGCGCAGGTTCAGGGTCGAGGATCCCGGAGTCGAGGTGGCCGTCGACTGCACGTTGGCGGCGCCGGTGACCTGGTTCGCGCCCTGGCCGAACTGCGGCAGCTTCTGCAGCGATTGTTCGATGCCGACGGTGGCCGTCGTCTCGAGGTTCTCGTGGGTGACGGTGACGATCGGGCTCTGCGCGCTGAAGTCCTTCTTGGCGATGCGCGAACCGGTGACCACCACCTCCTGAACCTGGGCGCCAGGCTGGCTGGAGCTGGATTGCTGCGCGAAGGCCGCGCCTCCGAACATGCTGACGCCCAGCGCCATGGCGCTGGCTCCGATCAAGGTTGACCGGGTGACTCTCCTGGAGTTCACGAAGCGATACATTGTTAGTCCCCCTCTGGTGGATCGCCGCAGCGATAGCCGCCCGCACGGTGTCGACGCGCACGCCATGCCGCGCCCACGGCATTCGATTTCGACGCTGCAACACTGAGTCTAGGCTGCCCCCGCCTTTGCGGCTGATTGACATGCCGTATGGCGCCGTCCCGATCGGACACGCCCTGAATTCCCGCTTTTGACCCCCTTGCGCCTAAGCTTGATGCCGGGTCGCAATCAGAAAGTCTGAATGATTACAGACTCCGTGTCAAACTGGCCAAACACTTGAAATGATTGGGCTGCATTGCTTTTGAAGTCGAAAACGCCGTTGACGCCGACGACGCGCCCACTGGGGGACCAGTCCACGCCGCCGTCGCGGGAGGCCGCAGCTAGCTCAGCTGCTCGAGGTCCTCGTAGTCCGAGGGCTGCAGCGCCTCGGCCAATTGCTTGCGGGCGCGGTAGGCGCGCATCTCCACCACCTTGGCGGTGACGCCCAGGATCTCGGCGGCCTCGCGCTGGGAGAGGCCCTGCAGGGCGGTCAGGATCAGGGGCTCGCGGAGCTTGCCGGGCAGGGCGGCAATGGCCGCGTCCAGGCGTTTCAGAGCCTCGCCGCCGATCTGGACGGCGTCGGCCGTCGGGGCGGCGTCGGGGATCTGGCTCACCGCCTCCGGGGCCAGCCCGACCAGGGCGAAAGCGCGGCGTCGCACGGTCTCCTTGCGGCCGCGGTCGCGGCATTTGTTGAGGGCGATCCGCCGCAGCCAGACATCGAACGGCCGCTCGGGATCGTAGCGCTTCAGGGCGGACCAGGCCGAGGCGAAGCTCTCCTGCACCACGTCATAGGCGTCTTCGGCCGTGGAGGTGTGGCGTCGGACGAACAGATAGAGCCACGTCTTGTGGCGGCGCATCAGGGCCGTGAAGGCCGCCTCTCTGCCCTTGAGGATCTCCGCGATCAGCTCTGCGTCGCTGGAGCCGTCGGGGCTCACGGCGGCGAGCGCATCAGCGCCATGATGACGTGCTCGTCGAATTCGGGCCGCTGGGCCGGGGTGAGCACCTGGCGCACCTGCAACATGTAGATGATCGACTCGGTGTGCAGGCGGCCCACGCCATCCTGGATGCCGAGGATGGCCTTCTTGGCGTCCTCGTTCAGCGTCATGTCGGCGGACACGGCGTTCGCGAGCTGGGCGTTCTCGGTATAGATGCCGGTCCAGATCTGGTTGTGGACGCGCGCGAAACGCTCGTCGATCTGGCCGATCTGCTGCTTCTGGACGGCGGTGAGCTTGAAGTCCCGTTCGAGAAGGTCGTCCACCGCCTGGCGGACATTGGCGTAGGGGGCGCCGCCGGCGGTGCGATGCTGGCCGATGGCGCCGAGACGCGCGCCGGCGAAACCGGCGGCGACGGCGATCACGAGGGTCAGGACGAGGCTCCGCCAGGCGCCTGCGTTCACAAGCCGCTCTCCAGCCGCGCCATCGGGCCGGTCGCGATATAGCTCGCGTAGAGCTGGGATTCGTCGCTTTGCGCGCGGCTGACGCCGGTGTTGGCCCAGCCGATGGCCATGCCGACGATCAGGGCGAGGGCGGCCGCGGCCAGCTGGAAGCGAAGGCCCGCGTTCCACGAAACAGGCCGCCGGCGCTCAATGCGCGCCCAGACGGCCGGCTCCAGCTGGTCGAGCGGGTGGTCGAGCGTGGCCTGCGGAAGGCGGCTCAGGATCTGGTCGAGACGGTCGGTCATGCGAACGGCCCCCTTTACTCGCGCCGGGCAGGCGCTGGCTGCCCCAGCACCCGACTATACGGCTCCGGCGCCTCTGATCCCTCACACGGTTGGCGCCGCCCCTCCGGTCTGGGATGGTCGGTGCAACAGGAGTGTGGCCATGACAGCCCTGAACTTGCAATCCGCCCAGACCATCATCGCCGGCGCCCTGCAGTACGCGCGCGACAGGAGGTTCCAGCCCCTGGGCGTCGCAGTCTTCGATGCGCGGGGCGCGCTCATCGCCTACGCCGCCGAGGACGGGACCAGTCTGCGTCGCCAGGACATCGCGTTCGCCAAGGCCAACGGCGCGCTCGGCATGGGCCTGGGCTCGCGCACCATCGCGGCGCGCGCGAAGGCGCAGCCGGTGTTCTATTCGGCCCTCTCCACTATCATCCAGGGCGGTCTCGCCCCTGCGCCCGGCGGGGTCCTGGTGCGCGATGAGGAGGGCGTGCTGCTGGGCGCGGTCGGCGTGTCGGGCGATGTCTCGGACAATGACGAGGCCGCCGCCCTGGCCGGCATCGAATGGTCGGGGTTCAAGCCCGATCCGGGCCGGGAATGACCTGCCACGCGGCGTTCGACTCCTCCCGCATCCTCGGGTAAGCCGCTGGGAAAAGGGGAGGAAGCCATGAAGGACTTTCGGGGGAAGGTCGCCTTCATCACCGGCGGCGCGTCGGGGCTCGGCCTCGGCCTGGCCAAGGTCTTCTCGGAGGCCGGCGCCAAGGTGGTGATCGCCGACATCCGGCAGGCCGCCATCGACGAGGCCCTCGCCTGGTTCCGCGGCAAGAACGCCCCCGCCCACGGCATACAGCTCGACGTCACCGACCGGGCCGCCTACGCCGCGGCCGCCGACGAGGTGGAGAAGGTCTATGGCTCGCCGCCCCAGCTCCTGTTCAACAACGCCGGCGTAAACACCTTCGGACCCACCGAGAAGTCCACCTACGAGGACTGGGACTGGCTGATCGGCATCGACTTCTGGGGCGTGGTCAATGGCATGCAGACTTTCGTGCCGCGCATGATCGCCTCGGGCCAGCCGGGGCACATCGTCAACACCTCCTCGATGGGCGGTTTCGAGGGCTCGACCGCGGCGGCCATCTACTGCGCGGCCAAGGCGGCGGTGAACAACCTGTCGGAAAGCTACCGGATGTCGCTGGAGAAGTACGGCATCGGCGTCACCGTCTGCACCCCGGCCAA
>CAZTMF010000089.1:0-9535 GCA_964614675.1 uncultured Caulobacteraceae bacterium
ACTTCGCCGACGACCGCGGCAACGTGACCTTCGGCCTGGAGCGCTACACCCGCGCCCCGTCCTGGCAGAAGAACCACGACTTCTACACCAAGGGCTGGGCCGACCCGACCACCGGGAGCAACGAGTTCTTCAACACGGGCTCGTTCTTCTTCGGCCCGAACAGCGCGCCCTCGGACGCCGCGGTGAAGTCCGTGCTCGGCAAGTCCTACTTCTTCTCCGGCTACTCGATCTTCGGGATCAACAACAACGGCACCATCAACGCCGGGACTTTCGGAAATCCTGGGTCATGGAACAGCGCCGTCAACTACACCGGCCCGGTCGACGGCCAGCACGTCGCCTACGAGAACTTCGTCTCGGCCAACGGCTCGATCATCCAGGGGATCAAGACCAACCAGGTCGACGACTACTTCATCACCTCGCCGATCAATCGCTGGTCGCTCTATGGCTCGGCGCACTACGACATCACCGATGACCTGACCGCATATATCCGGGCCACCTTCGCCTCGACCCACACGGCGACCAACCTGTTCCCTACGCCGTTCATCTCCGGCTGGACGACCAACATCGCCTATAATCCGGTGACGGACGACCCGAACTCGCCGGGCTACATCGCGCCGAGCGCCTCGGGCGCGAACCACCCGGTCTCCGCCCAGCTCGCGACCTTGCTGAACAGCCGGGCCTCGACGTCCGGTCCCTGGACCCTGTGGCTGATCCCGACCGCCAACCAGGGCGGCTGGATGCCGCCCCGCTCGACGGTCGACGACAATCAGGTCTGGCAGTTCACCTCCGGCCTGAAGGGCAAGCTGCCGTTCAAGGATTGGACCTGGGAGCTCTACGGCTCGCACGGCCAGGCTTCCGACTACACCCGTGGCAACGGCTACACCTCGCTGCAGCGGTTCGAGACGATCGTCAGCTCTCCCGACTACGGCGCCAACCAGGACTTCTCCGGCAACAAGGGATCGCCAAACAACGGCTTCGGCGTCGCCAAGGTGCACTGCACCTCGGGCTTCTACGGGGCCATCTTCCAGGGCACCAAGCCGTCGCAGGACTGTATCGACGCCATCACGGCGACGCTGCAGAGCCGCGTGCTCGAAGAGCAGAACATCGCCGAGTTCGACACCCAGGGGACCCTGTTCACCCTGCCGGCCGGCGACGTGAAGCTCTCGCTGGGCGCGGACTTCCGCGACGAGTACGTCCAGTACACGCCTGACATCCTGCAGAGCACGGTGTCATTCATCGATCAGGTGGCCGGCGTCTATCCGACCGCCTACGAAGACGCCGCCACCTCGGCTCGCGAAGGCTATGGCGAATTGCTCGTTCCGGTCATCGCCGACCTGCCCTTCGTGAAGCACCTCAATCTCGAACTGGGCGCCCGCTACTCGACCTACACCGCCGACGATCACCTTACCGGCACCAAGATCAGCCCCGAGGGCGGTTGGACCTACAAGATCCTGGCCGATTGGCAGATCAACGACTGGGCCCGTCTGCGCGGCGGCTACAACCTGGCCGTCCGTTCACCGAACGTCGGCGAGCTGTTCCTCGGCAAACAGGAGGTCTATGCGGCCGGCGCGGCGACCCAATACGGCGACCCCTGCACCCTCAGGGCCATCGCGCCCTATGGCGCGGGCGGCGCTACCGCCGACCCCGTCACCGGAGCAAGCTACACGGTGTACAACGCCGGCGGTCTCGCCGGCGCCCAAAGCAGCTACCGCATCTGCCGTGCTCTGATGGGTACGACCGGGTCCAACTACTTCTATGGCGGCTCTGGGACGGCTCAGTCGGCGGCCTCGGCTTCGGCCTTCGGCTTCGTCAACCAGCTGGGCAACAGCAACCTGAAAGCGGAGAAGGGCCACACCTGGACCGCAGGCCTGGTGCTCAGCTCGCCCTGGCGCGCCAATCCGTGGATCGGCAACCTCCACGCTTCGGTCGACTGGTACAGCATCAAGGTGAACGACGCGATCGAGTTCCAGTCGGTCGACCAGGTCAAGGCCGCATGCTTCGGACAGACGGCCGCGGACGACGCGGCGGCTGCGGCGGTCGCGGCGTCCGCGCCTTGCCAACTGGTGTCCCGTCTGGTGGGCACCGGCCAGGAGGACGTGACCACCATCCAGTTCAAGAACCTGGCGACGATCTGGACTTCGGGCTTCGACTTCGAGGTGGATGACGGCTGGAACTTCAGCGACATCGGAATGAGCGCCGTGCCGGGCCGGCTGCAGCTGAACTGGCTGTTCACCTGGCTGAACTACTACGACACCCAGGCTTACCCAGGAGGTCCGACCTACCACTGGGCCGGTACTCTCGGTCCGTCGCTGAACGGCGTGAACGCCGGCTCGGCCTACAAGTACAAGATGAACACGACCCTCACCTACCTCGAGGGCCCGCTCAGCGTCAGCCTGTCCTGGCGCTTCCTGCCGCACACGCACACGGCCAGCTACCCACTCTACGACCTGACACAGTGCGGGACGGTCACCAACTGCACCCTGGACACGAGCGCCTACCACGTCTTCGACCTGTCAGCGACGTACACGCTCAAGAAGAACTACACCCTGCGCGTCGGCGTCCAGAACCTGTTCGACGTCCAGGCGCCGACCACCGGCGCCACCACCGGCATAGGCCTGCAGTCGAACGGGACCTACTCCGCGGGCGGAACGCTGGCGAGCGACGGTGCGGGAAGCACAAACTCGAGCCTCTACGACACGCTGGGCCGGCGCTTCTTCGTCGGCATCAACGCGAAGTTCTAGACGACCGGTCTTTCCGGGGAGGGCCCAGGGCGCGCGCGCCCTGGGCCTTCTGCGCGTCGGCTTCAAGGCGGGGATCATCAAGAGACGACCGATGTGAGCCAGGTTCCAAGACGAACGGCGACTGTCATCGATCAGCACGTCGGAGGTCGCCTCCGCGACCGCCGGCAGGAGATCGGCATGTCCCAGCAGCGGCTCGCCGATACGCTCGGCCTGAGGTTCCAGCAGATCCAGAAGTACGAATACGGCCGCAACCGCGTCTCCGCCTCCAGACTCTTCCATTCGGCGCTGATCCTCGGGGTGGCCGTGTCCTATTTCTTCGAAGGACTCGACGATCCGCCGGAAGAGGGCGCGGATCCCCAGGAAGAGGCGGTCCGGGCTTTCCTGCGGACTGACGAGGGCATGGAGTTGGTGAAGCTCTTTTCCCGCGTCCCGTCCGCGCGGCTTCGACGCCAGATGCTCCAACTCGTGCGAGCCATCGCCACCCCGGAACCAGAGATCCCCGCGTAACCCCGCCGGTTACAATCCGCCTCACAACCGTCGACAAATCGGTGTCGACCGAGGTCAGGGATCTTGGCTTCAGGGGTGGGCACGTGATGGGTTCGGTTCAACTAGACAATCGTCCGCGAGTCATGATCGCGACGCCCTGCTTCGGCGGCATGCTGACCCAGGGATATGTGGAATCGATCATCCGGCTGATCGCCTACGCCAGCGAACATGAGTTTGATGTGCGGCTCGCCCTGCTTGGCCACGACGCCTTGATCACCCGAAGCCGCAACACGCTCCTGGGGGCGTTCCTGGACAGTCCGGATCTGACCCATCTGATGTTCATCGACGCCGACATCGCCTTCGAGCCCGACGCGGTGGCTCGGCTGATCGGGTGCGACGAGGACGTCGTCGCCGCCCTCTATCCATTGAAGATCAACGACTGGACGACGGCGGAGGCTCACGAGCGTCTCCACGGCGAATCGCCCGAACAGGCATCCCTCGCCTATGTGGGCACCTTCTGCGAGGGCGAGGCTCTGCAACGGCGTGGCGATTTCGTCACCGCCGTCTATGCCGGCTCCGGATTCATGCTGATCCGGCGCCGCGTGCTGGAGGTGCTCGCAGAGGCTCATCCGGAGCTGCGCTACACCAGCGCCCACGTTTTTCCGCGCCCGCCTTCGGCCAGCAAGAACCTCGTCGCGCTGTTCGACTGCATGATCGAGCCCGAGACGGGCGTCTATCTCAGCGAGGACTACGCGTTCTGCCGGCGCTGGCTGGACCAGGGCGGCAAGATCTGGCTCGACACCCGCTCCAGGCTCACCCACATCGGATCGCATTGCTTCGAGGGCGATACGACCCTGAGGTTCGGCTCCGAGGCGGGCCGGACGCCCGCGCGCGACTGACCGGACGGAACGTGGCGCGCGGTTTCTCCGCGCGCCGATTCCTCAGGCGTTGACCGAGGACTGGATCTGGGAGGCTCCGGCCGACAGGGCTCCGTACTGGGCCTGGGCGTATTGCAGCAGGATCCGTTCGAGCGCCGCCTCGACGTCGGCCGATTTCGCGGAGGCGCTTGAGCCGCCGCTGGACGAGGAGCTGTCGGTCGAGTTGCTCGCCTGCTGGCTCGAATCCGCGGATCCGCTCGCCGAGTCGGGGGGAGGGGCCGGCGGAGGGCCGAAGGGGCCCGCCTGCATCGCCGAGGCGAACATGCTCTCCAGGCCCTTCGCGAGTTCGGAGCTCGACAGCTCGCCGTCGCCGTTCGCGTCGAGGGCGGAAAAGGCGCTGGCGACCCCCCCGTCGGTTCCGGTCGTGCTGTCGCTTGCGGTGGAGCCCGACGTGGCGTCGGCGCTCGAGCCCATCGCCGTCTCGATGTCCGACAGGCTGAGCTGGCCGTTTGAACCGAACTGATCGATCAGGCTGGAAGCCAGATCGTTCGCGGCCGAATCGAGCGTGGACGATCCGTCAGTCGAGTTCCCATCGGTCTGGGTCGAGGTGAGGCTGGCCAAGGTGTCCGAACTGAAAAAGTCCGAGCCCATCATCGCCCCCTGCGGCGGTGGCGGACCGCGAGGCGGCCCATCCGTCGCTCGACCGGCAGATCCTGCCGATGAGGTTGAAGTTGCCGAGCTGTTGTCGGAAGAACCAGTTCCGCCCATGGCACCCATGAGGCGCGCTAAGAGCATATTCTGGTTCGACAAGGAGCCGATTCCACTGGTTTGCATAGGTCTTTCCTTCTCTTCAGGGAGCCGCAGTTGAGGGCGCCCAGGAAAGAAGGTGCAAGATGTGGACGATATTGGGATTATATTCTGAGGCGTTCAAAGCTTGTATTGAAAGTCTTACAGATTAACCGCGGTGAAATACTAGGACGCAATCCCGCCCTTTTCATCGATCGGCCTCCGTGCGCGGCGCCAGGGTGCGGCCGAACAGGCGGGCGCAGACCAGCAGGAGCACCGCGGCGCCCGCCACCAGGGCTGCATGCAGTCCCCAGAAGGACGCGCCGGACATGGTGCTGAGCATGCCCGCCAGCTTTCCGACCAGCAGGTTGCAGAGGAAGATCGAGAACACGAAGGCGTTGACGATGGTGGCGCCCAAGGCCGGCGGGGCGGCTCTGGAGAACAGCGCCATGCCGATCGGGTACATCCCCGAGAAGCCGATGTCGTTGATGATGTGGAAGGCCAGGCCCCAGGCCAGTCCGACCTTGTGCCCGCCCGCCGCGTAGAGCGAGGCCAGGGCCAGCACGAGCGGGCCCGCGGCGGCGATGAAGCCGAAGGTCCCGATCTTGACGATCTCGTCGGGCTCCTTCCAGCGGGTGGCCCACCAACGCCAGAACCAGATCACGAACAGGGTCGTCCCGGTGCTGACGAAGGCGTCCATCGAGAGCAGCCAGCTGACCGGCATGGTCTGGCCGAAGAAGTTCAGCTGGAAGTTGGCCTGCCCCCAGAGGAGGTAGCCGTTGAAGATCTCGTTGTTGCCCACGAAGGCGACGGCCAGGATCGGCAGCAGCAGGACGAGCACACCGACCGTGCGCCACTCGTGCGCCGTCATCTTCGGCCGCTCGGCGTGGTCGGCGCGGAGGATCGCCGGGTCGGCCGGCAGCCAGGGGCGTCCGGACAGATAGATCGCAAGGCCGATCGCCATGCCGACGCCGGCGGCGCCGAAGCCCCAGTGCCAGGCCACCTTCTCGCCGAGCCAGCCGCAGACGATGGGCGAGGCGATGACCGCGATCTGGACCGCCAGGCTGTAGATCTGGAAGGCGTCGCCGCGCCGGAGGTCGCCGGGCGGATAGAGGCCGCCGACCTGGGCCTTCAGGGTTCCCGCCATGCCCGTTCCCGTCACCAGGCACAGGAGGGCCGCGAGGAAGCTCACGTCGAAGGCCATCAGGAAGTGCCCGATGGTCATGAGCACGCAGCCCGTGACGATGCTGGCCGTCCGGCCGATCAGGCGGTCGGCGATCAGCCCCCCGAAGAGGGGAGTGGCGTAGGCGATGGCGCCGTAGAGGCCGGTGATCGCCGAGGCCAGGGGCTGGCCGGAGACGGGGCCGTAAAGGTGTTCGAGCACCGAGCGGAAGGCGCCGAAGCCAATGATGTGCTCGATGTGGCCCGGCTTCAGCAGATAGCTGGTCATGTAGAGGACCAGCAGCGACTGCATGCCGTAGTAGGAGAAGGCGACCCACCCCTCCGTTCCGGCGAGGAATCCCAACCCTATGGGATGGCCGAAGAAGGCGCGGTCGCTCTTGGCGGTTGGCGGGGGCGCCTCAGCGCCCGTAGCGGAGTCTGTGGTGCTCAAGCGCGTCCTCGGCCGGTGGTCGCCTGAGAGACCACGGGCTCACAGCCCGGGCAAGGGCTGGACGCAGTCGGCGTTCGCCTGCGTTCCGCGCGATCTCCCCGGCGTCGGTTCTAGAAGCGGCCGGGCGCGCTGGGCATGAGGGGCTGCGGAGCCGCAACCGGCTCGGCGGGGAAGCTGGGCATCTTGACCGCGTTCCACCGTTCCCGCTCGTCCAGCGCGGCCCAGGCCGCACGGGTCCGGCAGGTGCGGTCGAGGCCCTGGCCCCACCTGCAATGCACCTTGTTGGGATCGTTGATCTTCGCCCGCGCGGCGGCGGAGGTCTGAGCGGGGAAAGTGTGCGCCGCGGCGGGTATGGCCAACGCCAAGAGTAAAAGCGAAATCACAAGGAGAAGCGACTTCATGGTCCGCCTCCGAGTTGCGATGACCTCTCCTACACCTGTTGCTTAACGGCGTGAACCTCGCCGATCGACTCCACGGACGGCTCAGCGCCGGATCCACCCGACGATCACCTGGCCGATCAGGAAGAGGCCGATGGCGAACATCAGGACGTAGATGAGCCGGTAGAACTGGCGCTGGTCGATGATC
This sequence comes from uncultured Caulobacteraceae bacterium, assembly GCA_964614675.1. Lineage (GTDB taxonomy): Bacteria > Pseudomonadota > Alphaproteobacteria > Caulobacterales > Caulobacteraceae > JANWHQ01. The sequence continues at coordinate 7,089 of CAZTMF010000089.1, forward strand.
TTGACGATCCGGACGCCGATCAGGGCGCAGGCGACCGACAGGGGCGTCAGCAGGGCCGCCGCCAGGAGGTTCGCGCTCTTGAACTGCCCCAGGAAGAAATAGGGGACCAGCTTGGTGGCGTTCACGGTGGCGAAGAAGATCGTGGAGGTGCCGGCGTAGACCATGGGCGTGAAGCCGAGCGGCAGGACGTACATCTGGAACGGCGCGCCGCCGTTGTGGCTGACGAAGCTGGTGAAGCCGCTCATCGCCCCCCAGAACAGCCCCTTGGGGGTCGAGGGCCTGGCGGGATCGGATTGCAGCCGGCCGCGGAACCAGTAGTTCAGGGCGAACAGGACGGAGACCGCGCCGACGATCAGCCGCACGGCGTCGTCGCTGATCCGGGCGGCCGTCAGCCACCCTATGCCGATGCCAACCAGGGCGGCCGGCAGCATGACCTTCAGCACCGGCCACTCGAAGCTCTTCCGATAGGAGATCACCGCCACCACGTCCGACAGGACGAAGATGGGCAGGGTCAGGCCGGCGGCCGTCACCGGCGAGATCACCAGCGACAGGATCGGCACGGCCAGCCCGCCCAGCGGCCCGAGGCCGCCCTTGGACAGGCCGACCAGGATCACCGCCGGGATCGCCGCGGCCCAGAACCAGGGATCGTGCAGCACCGCCTGTTGATACGGTTCCCCTCGGCGGGCGGCAAACCCTTGGCGCCGCCACTACCTAAAGGCTAAGCCGCCGCAGGGCCGCACATCGCCTTGGAGCTCCCATGCCGTTGAAGGTCGCCGTGCAGATGGATCCCGTCGAAGGGATCAACATCGAAGCCGACACCACTTTCCTGATGATGATGGAAGCCCAGACCCGCGGCCACGGGCTCTGGCACTTCACGGCCGACAAGCTTTCCCTCGAAGACGGGCGGGTGCTGGCGCGAGGCCGCGCCCTGAACCTGCGGGCGGTCAAGGGCGACCACCACACCCTCGGCGGCCACGAGGTGCGCGACGTCTCGGAATTCGACGTGGTGCTGATGCGCCAGGACCCGCCCTTCGACATGGCCTACATCACGGCCACCTATTTCCTGGAGCGGATCCACCCCAGGACCCTGGTGGTCAACAATCCGACCGAGGTGCGCAACGCGCCCGAGAAGCTGCTGGTCACCGACTTCCCCGCCCTGCAGCCGCCGACCCTGATCACCTCGGACGTGGAGGCCATCCGCGACTTCCGCGCCCGGCACGGCGACATGGTGCTGAAGCCGCTCTACGGCGGCGCCGGCTCGGGCGTGGTGCGGCTGAAGCCGGACGATCCCAACCTCGACGCCCTCTTGGAGCTGCACGCCATGATCGGGCGCGACGCGGTGATCGCTCAGAAGTTCATCCCGGCCATCTCCAACGGCGACAAGCGCATCCTGCTGGTGGACGGCGAGCCGGTGGGCGCCATCAACCGCGTGCCTCCCAAGGGCGAGGTCCGCTCGAACCTGGCCCGCGGCGGCCGGGCCGAGGCGGTGGAGTTGACGGCCCGCGACCGGGAGATCTGCGCCATCATCGCGCCCGAGTTGAAGGCGCGGGGCCTGCTCTTCGTCGGCATCGACGTGATCGGCGACTACCTGACCGAGATCAACGTCACCTCGCCCACCGGCGCCCAGCAGCTCAAGCGCTTCTCCGGCGCCGACGCCGCGGCGGCGCTCTGGGACAGGATCGAGGAAATTAGGACCTAGCTCTCATCCGTTCATCCCGGCCTTCGCCGGGATGAGCGGAGTTGGGAAGTTTGGGCTCGACGCCGCCGTGCTGTGTCGGGACGGCGCTATTTCTCCGGCGATTTCGGCACCAGGTTGCTCTGCCCTGCGGGCGCCGTGTCGATCACCAGCAGGCGCACCCGCTTGCCGTCCATCGCCTTGCCCTGGTGCCATTGGTCGATGGGGTCGACCAGGAACTGGCCGGCGCTGGCGATGTCGACCTTGCCGGTGACGAAGTTGGTCACCTGGATGCGCCCCTCCAGGATGTAGTCGTAGCGGAGGTAGGGGTGCTTGTGCACGATCGTGGACTCGCCTGGAGCCAGCTCGGAGATGGTGGCGGTCACCTGGAGAGGGCCGGAGGGTCCGGCCATGGTGATCGGCTGGCCTGAGGCGGTCTGAAGGGTCGTCAGCAACTGGCGCCCCGGCTGGGACGGCGGCGGCTCGGCGGCCGGCGCTGCCGAGCTTAGCAACACGACGCCGAGCAACAGGCTCTGAGGTTTCATTGGCTAGGCCCGCGGAGTCAGGTGGATTTCCGGCGCCGTGTCCTGGCCGGAGCAGCGGCCTTCGTGGGCGCCTTCGGTGCGGTCTTGCCGCCGCCGTCCACGCCGCCGCTCGCGGCGATCGCCAGGGCCAGCGGCCCCGCTGGGTCCATGGCGCCGACCATGGCGGACGGCATCAGGATGGTGGCGCCGCGCTCCTTGGTGGTCTCGTAGATGATGTTCATGGCGCG
>CAZTMF010000090.1:0-7570 GCA_964614675.1 uncultured Caulobacteraceae bacterium
ATCGGCAACGCCCGCGAGACCTTGAAGGCCCTGACCGAGGCCCAGGTCGACGCCGCCATCGTCAGCGACCCGCCGGGCGACAATCATTTCTCATACGAACTTCTGTTCGCCGACCGGTTGATGGTGGCCATGCCGGTCGATCATCCTCAGGCGAAGAGCCGCTTCTTCCCCGTGGAAGCATTGGCCGAGTCGCGGCTGCTGGTTCGCGAGCCCGCCTCGCGGACCCGGACCGCGGTCGAGCATCTTCTGAGCCGCGAAGAGGTCGCTCCGCGCGAGGTGTTGGAGCTGCACACCCGTGAGACCATCCGCGAAGGCGTCGCCTTGGGCCTGGGCATCGGGATGTTCATCTCCTCGGAGTGTCCGCCCGACTCGCGGATCGTCTATGCGCCGCTGGAGACCAGTTCGCGCACGCCCGACATGGCAGGCTATGTCGTCTGCCTCACCGAAAGGCGGCGCACGCGCCTGATGCGCGCCATGATGGAGATCGCCTCGGAACTCCGCCGCCTGAGCCCGATCCGGGTCGAGGCGCCTCCGGAGCCGGCGAGGGGCCCGGCCGAGCTCGAGCCCGCCTGAGATCGATCGGTCATGAAACCGAGATAGTGGCGGCCCGGCCGGCCGTCCAAACCGGCCCCAACAAAGCAACGCTTCGGGATGGTCATGCTGAAGGCCAAGCGCGCCTTAGCCCTCGCCCTGTGCTTCGGCGCCGCCGCTCTGGGCGCGTGCCAGTCGCGTCAGCGCCTGGTGGTCTACACCGCTGCCGAGGCCGACCAGATCCCGGCCTATGCCGCCAGCTTCAAGAAGGCCCATCCGGAAATCGAGCTCCTGTGGGTGCGCGACTCCACGGGCGTGGTCACCGCCAAGCTGATGGCAGAACGCAAGGCGCCGCGCGCCGACGTGATCTTCGCCTTGGCCGCCAGCTCGATGATCGACCTCGACCGACTGGGGCTCCTGGAGCCCTACACGCCCAAGGGCGAGGATCGGCTCGTGCCGCGCTTCCGCGATGGCCGGACGCCGCCGCACTGGACAGGCGAGGCGCTGTGGTCCGCCGCGATCTGCGTCAACACGGTCGAGGCCAGGAAGCGCAGTCTTCCCATGCCCCGCAGCTGGGAGGATCTCACCAACCCCGTCTATCGCGGCATGATCTCCATGCCCGATCCCGCCTCGTCGGGAACCGGGCTCCTGGCTGACTCGGCCTGGCTGCAGATGTTCGGCGAGGCCAAGGGCTGGGACTACATGGACCGGCTGGACCGCAACGTCGCGACCTACGTCCACTCCGGCTCCAAGCCCTGCAAGGACGCGGCGCGGGGCGAAATCCCGATCGGCATCTCGATCGATTTCCGCGGAGCCCAGGCCAAGTCGGAGGGCCTGCCGGTCGAGGTGATCGTGCCCAGCGAGGGCGTCGGCTGGGACCTGGAGGCGACGGGGCTGGTGAAGGGCGCCCACAATTCCGAGGCGGCCAAGGCCTTCATCGACTGGGCGATGTCGTCGGAGGCCATGCGCCTCTACGCCCACAATCTGGCCCTGGTGGCCGACCCGAACGTCTCCTCACCGCCGCCCGGCCTGCCGCCAGACCTCTCGGCCCATCTCGCCCACGTCGACCTGCGTTGGACCGCCCGGAATCGCGACCGGATCCTGGCGGAGTGGGCCCACCGCTACAGCGGCAAGAGCAAACCCCAGGCATGAACTCCGTCGCGCTCAAGGTCCGCGGCCTGACCAAGCGGTTCGGCGGCCAGGCGGCCGTGGACGCGGTCGACCTCGATGTGGAAACGGGGAGCTTCACCTGCCTGATCGGACCATCCGGCTGCGGCAAGACCACCTTGCTGCGCATGCTGGCGGGCCTGGAGCCCTCCACCTGGGGCCGGATCGAGATCGAGGGACGGGATGTCTCCGCCAGCTCGCCGGCCGAGAGAGGCGTCGGGATGGTGTTCCAGTCCTATGCCCTGTTCCCCAACATGACAGTGGCGGCCAACATCGGCTTTGGGGCGGCAAGGACGCTGAGAAGACGCGAGCTCACGGCCAAGGTCGATAGCCTGCTCTCCGTCGTCGGGCTGGAGGGCTTCGGCCGCCGCCGCCCGCACGAGCTCTCCGGCGGCCAGCAGCAGCGGGTCGCGATCGCCCGCGCCCTGGCCACCGAGCCCCGGATATTGCTGCTCGACGAGCCGCTGTCGGCGCTCGATCCCCTGATCCGCGAACAGCTCCAGGGCGAGCTCAAGGCGCTGCAGCGCCGGCTGGGCGTCACCACGGTGATGGTCACCCACGACCAGTCCGAGGCCATGGCGGTGGCCGACAGAATCGCCGTCATGCGGTCCGGCCGCATTGAGCAGACGGGATCGCCGGAGGCCGTCTATGGCGAGCCGGCCAATCTCTTCGTGGCCTCTTTCGTGGGCGCGGCCAATGTGCTCGAGGGCCGCGTCTCGGGTCCGGGTGCGGTGCGCCTCTGGGACAGCGTCGACATCCGAGCTGAAACCCATGAGCGGGCGGTCGGCGCAGCTATCCTCGCGGCCATCCGTCCCGAGGCCGTGCGTCTGGCGCGGCCAGGGGAGGCGGGCCTGAACGGCGCCGTCGTGGACCGCCGCTTCGCCGGGGCGACCACCCGGCTGGAGGTCGAGCCCGAGGGCGCGCCGGGCGTGCGCCTCAGCGTGGACCTGCCCGCGGCCGCGGTCCCGCCGCCCGGTCCGGGCGAGCGCGTGGCCATGGTGCTGCCGCCTGAACGCATCCGATTGTTCCCAGCCGGGGACACGCCTTGCTGCTGATCCGTTCCGGGCGCGCCGGAGAAAGTCTACCCGCGCTTGCCTGCCTCGCCGTCCTCCTGCTCTTCCTGGCCGCCCCCCTGGCGACCCTGGGACTGCAGGCCTTCGCGCCCGAGGGGCGTCCGACGCTGCAGGTGTTCGCCGGCTATCTCTCGAGCCCCGGCCTGACGCGCTCGCTCGCCAACACCGCCCTCCTGGCTGCCGGCGTCGTCCTGGTCGTTCTGCCCCTGGCTTTCGTCACCGCCTTCGCCCTGGAGCGCAGCCGGATCCCGCTGAAGGGCGTCCTGCAGGCCATCGCCAGCGCGCCGCTCCTGATCCCGTCCCTGCTGCCGGCCCTGGCTCTGGTCTACCTGTTTGGACGGCAGGGCCTGCTCACGCCCCTGTTCGGCGGTAAGACGATCTATGGAGCCCAGGGCGTCCTGGTCGCCGACTCCATCGCCGCCTTCCCCCATGCCCTGATCATCCTGCGGACCGCGCTCTCGGCCGCCGACGGCCGGCTCTACGAGCAGGCGCGCCTGCTGGGCGCGGGCTCCTGGCGCAGCTTCTGGCGCATCACTCTGCCCGGCGGGCGCCACGGCCTGGTCTCGGCGGCCGTGGTGGTGTTCTCCCTGACCATCGCCGACGTGGGGGCGCCCAAGGTGGTCGGCGGCGACTTCGACGTACTGGCGCTCGATATCTACAAGGCTGTGCTAGGTCGGCAGGACTTCCCGACGGGGGCTGCTGCGGCCCTGTTCCTCCTGCTGCCGAGCATACTGGCCGTCGTCGTCGAGCGCCTGGCGGCGCGGCGCCAGGCGGCCCTGATTTCAGCCCGGGCCACCGCCTACACGCCCAGGCCCGATGTTGGCCGCGACCTGGGTCTGGGGATCGTCTGCGCCCTGGTCGCGGCGGTCATCCTCGCCGTTTTCCTGGTCTGCCAATGGGCCGCGCTGGTTCGGCTCTGGCCCTATGACCTGAGCCTGAGCTTCGGCTCCTACCAGCTCGACAACTTCGACGGCGGCGGCTGGTCGGCGGTGCTGGATTCCGTTGTCCTCGGCCTCATCGTCGCCGTCCTGGGGACAGGCCTGGCCTTCCTCGGCGCCTATGCGGCGGAGCGGACCTCGGCCCCACCGCATCTGCGCCTGGCCCTGGCCGCCGCCGCCCTGACCCCCGCCGCGGTTCCGGGCCTGGCGCTGGGCCTCGCCTATGTCCTGTTCTTCAACGAGCCGGCCAACCCGCTGCACCTGATCTACGGGACCTTCGCCGCCCTGGTGGTGGTGACGGTGGTGCATTTCTACACGGTGGCGCACCTCACTCTGGTTTCGGCCCTGAAGTCCCTGGATCCGGAGTTCGAGGCCGCCGCCCGCGCCCTTGGCCGAGGCCGTCTCGCGGTGATCGGCAAGGTGATCGCGCCGCTCGCCGCGCCGTCGCTGGTGGAGGTGGCCGTCTATCTCTTCGTGGGCGCGACGACCACAGTGTCGGCAGTGGTCTTCCTCTATCCCCCCGACGTGAAGCTGGCCTCGGTCGCGGTGCTCAACATGGACGACGCCGGCGACGTCGCTCCGGCCGCGGCTATGGGCATGCTGATTGTCTACGCGAACCTGATCGCCCGCGGTCTCGGCCTCGCAGCGCGCGGCCTGCTCATGCGGAGTCGAGGGTGAGCGTGCAGGCGTCCATCGCGCCGGACGGCCGCAGCGTCTGGCTGGCCTGGCCCGACGGCATTGTCCGGGAGATCGGCGCGCGTTGGTTGTTTGATCATGCGGAAGAGGCGCGCGATCCGGTCAGCGGGCAGCGGCTGCACGGCGCCCTGGAACTCGCGGCTGCGTCGCAAGTCGGTGAAGCGCGGATGGAGGGCGACGTCCTGGAGGCATGGTTCGCGCCCTCGGGCGTCCGTCGGCGCATCCGCGTCGCGCCTCTGAGGCGCCCATCCGCAGATGAGGGCGCCGTGCTCTGGCCCAGTCCGGAGCCGATACGGCAGTTGAAGCCCATCCCGTTCGATGACTTCCTGACCGATGACGACGCCTTGCGCGAGGCGCTCCGGAGAGTGGGCTGTTACGGCCTGGCGCTCCTGACGGGCGCTCGGGAAGAGCCAGGGGAGGTGGAGCGGGCCGTGGCGCGGTTCGGCTTCGTCCGCGAGACGAATTACGGGCGGGTCTTCGACGTTAAGATCGAACCCACGCCGAGGAACCTGGCGTTCTCGGATCGCGGTCTGGAACTGCACACCGACAATCCCTATCGCGATCCCGTACCGACGCTGCAACTGCTGCATGCGATCGTCGCGGACCCCAAGGGCGGCGAGACTTCGTTCGTCGACGGCTTCGCCCAAGCCGAGACGCTGAGGGTGGGGGTCCCAGAGGCGTTCGCCTCTCTGAGCGAGATGTCGGCGCGCTTCAGATACTCGGATGCGTCAGGCGCTTGCTGGACCGCAAGCGCGCCGGTCATCGAGCTCGATGCGGCCGGAGGGGTTCGGACGATCCGGTTCAATCACCGCGCCCTGGACCTGCCGCCGGGCGACGCCGAATCCGGTGAGCGCTGGTACGACGCTTACCTCGCCTTCCATCGCCAGGCCCACATGCCCGGCGCGGCCTTCGAGCGCACCCTGCTGCCCGGCGAAATGGCCATCTTCGACAACCGGCGCATCCTGCACGGCCGGCGGGGGCTCTCGGGCGACAGCCCGCGCTGGCTGCAGGGCTGCTACGCGGACCGCGACGGGCTGGGGGCGACCCTGGCGCGGTTGCAGGCCTACAACCTGGGACGAACGAGATGAGCCCGATCTTTGTCGACGAGATCTTCCGCGCCTTCGCGGCGCGCGGTGGCGACTCCTATGGAGAGCACGTCACCCAGCTGGAGCACGCCCTGCAGTGTGCGCTTCTGGCGACCGAAGAGGGCGCCAGCGACGCCCTGATCGCGGCGGCCCTGCTCCACGACTACGGCCACCTGTTCGAGGGACGGGGAGAGGCGGCTGAACGTGAACGGCGAGACGCCCGGCACGAGGCGCATGGCGCGCGGGCGCTGAGGCGCTGGTTCGGGCCGGAAGTCACCGGGCCGATCGCGCTGCACGTCGCCGCCAAGCGCTACCTTTGCGCCGCTGAGCCCGGCTACGAAGCGGCGCTGAGCCCGGCCTCGATCCTCAGCCTGGAGCTCCAGGGCGGCCGGTTCACGGCGGTGCAATGCCGCCACTTCGAGGCTCGGACCTTCGCCGCCGCCGCCATCCGCCTGCGACGTTGGGACGACGCGGGCAAGGCCGTCGGCTGTCCGACCCCCGATCTGGAAAGCTACCGGCCGCTTCTGAAACGGGTGGCCAAGCCCTGAGGGAGCTCAGCCCGGCGGCTCCCCGGCCGCGATCCGGCGCTCGATCTCTTCCAGTGCGCCGGGAAGGTCGGCGACGGTCTCGATGATCAGGTGCGCGCCGGCGGCCCGAAGCACCTGGCCGGCATGATCGATGCGCGCGCGGCGTTCGGCGTCCGGCAGGGCGTTCAGCTCTTCCAGGCTCAGGCCCACGCCGTTGCCCGACGCGGTGACGCCCACCGTCCAGCAACCGGCGTAACGGCCTTCGCGCACCCCGACCTCGGCGTCGTCGATCTTGACGCAGAGATGCGCGGGCCAGGCGTCGAGCTTGATCAGCGCCAGCCAGAGAGGCTGGGGGGAGGGCCGGCCGGTCGGGGTGTCGCCCGCGCAGACGATGGCCTCGGGCTCGTATCCCTGCTCGGCCGCACGGCGACGGATGGGCTCCATCATCTCGGGGCTGTAGCCGGTGCCCGAGCCGATGCGCACGCCCCGGGCCTTGAGGTCCTGGGCGACCTTGGCTGCTCCGGGGATCAGGTCGCTGCACCGGTCCGCCGCCTCGGTCATCAGAGGGCCGAGCGCCAAGAAGATGCCTTCGAGGTCGGCGACGCCGGGCGGCGAGCCCTTGGCCTCGAGCCAGGCCTGGGCGACCTCGGGATTGGCGAGAATGGCCGCAACATGCGCGCGCTTGGCCATGCCCATCTCTCGCCGGGCGTTCTCGGCCGACAGCGTCACGCCCTCTGCGGCGAAGGCGGCGATCAGGGCCTCCACCGGGGCGCGGCACCCGAAGTCGACCATGGTGCCGGCCCAGTCGAACACGACGGCCTTGATCTGGGTCACGGGCAGGCTCCAGCTGGGGCCGCGGCTCCGCAGAGCTCGGCGATGGTCTGTTCGGCGATGGCGAAGGCGGTCGAGGCGCCCGTGCCGCTGGTCACGATCACCAGCCGCGTCCTGGGCGAGGGCGCGTCTACCAGGAAGGAGCGCTCGTCCGACACGGCATAGACGCCGGTCCACCGAGCCATGACGGGCGGCGCCTCCAGGCCCGTGGCGTTGGAGAATTCGTCGAGGATCAGGGTCTCGGCTTCGGCTGGCGCGAACGGCGACGGCAGGTCGTCATAGTGATGGCTGTCGCCAACCACGAGCGAGCCGTCCGCGTTCTGGACCGCGATCAGGTGCACGCCGTTGGCCAGGTGCCGCGGCTGCTCGGCTTGCAGCCGCCGCTTCAGGGGCGCGGCCTCGGGCAGGTCCGCATAGCCACGGTAGCGGGCGAGGCCGAGGTCGCTCATCACCCCGGTCTTCAGGGAGAAACCCGGCGGCGCCAGCTGCAGCATGCTGAGCCGGCAGCGTCTGAGGCCGTAGCGATCGATGCGCTCGGGAAACAGGCCGGAGAAGTCGTCGCCCGGGCAGACCACCGCCCGCTCGGCCCGCACCTCGCCGCGGGATGTCAGGAGCAGCGGCGGGGGGGGCCCCCCGGGCGGGGGGCCCCACGGGGAAACCCCCCCCGGGTGGCGGGCCCCCCCCGAGAGGAGCCAGGGGCGGCCCCCCGGGGGGGGACACCC
>CAZTMF010000090.1:7580-9519 GCA_964614675.1 uncultured Caulobacteraceae bacterium
AGCGGCGGCTCGACCGCCAGGACGGTCTCGCCCATGCGGAACTCCACGCCGTGTTCGCGCTCCAGCCAGGACTTCAGCCTGGGCAGCGCCAGGGGAGAGTCCACCCGGACCTCGTGGGGGCTGACGAGCGCGGCCAGGGCCTGGGGGGCGGGGAGGTCGGGAAACCGGTTCTCCAGCTCCCCGCTGTCGATCAGTTCGCAGCCTTCGCCCATCTCTGTGGCGAGGAAGGTCTCGGCGACGTCGAGAGCCTCCGGGCGCCTCATGACCAGAACGAGACCATGGTGCTCGATGCCGATCCCGGCGCGCGGCGCGACCTCCGCCCAGACGTCGCGCGACCTGAGGGCCATGGCCCAGATCTCGCGCGGCTGGCCGGTGACGGTGATGAAGCCGAAATTGCGGATCGAGGCGCCGTCCGCGCGCGTATTGCGCTCGATCACCACCGTCTTCAGCCCGGCCCGCGCCGCCGCCAGGGCGTGGGCGAGGCCGACGATGCCGGCTCCGACCACTGCAAGATCATAACCCTGCACGGCGCGCGCGCCTGAGGACGCACTCATGTCACACTTCCTTCCGCGGCTTCTGGTCGGCCGCTTTGGCGTCCTGGTTCGTCAGAAACTCGCGCCGAGCTTCACCCCGACGGTGCGCGGGCGCAGCGGCACCTCGGATTTGATGAACTGGGCCGAGGAGGTGAAGGTCGAGGCGTTGGAGTTGTTGAGGTTGGTGCCGTAAAGCTCGGCCGACCAGTTGCCCTTGCTGACGCCAATCGAGGCCTGGATCGTGCCGAAGGCCGGCTGCTTATAGCGCAGGTAGGTGGTGTAGGGGACCACCACGCCGTCGCCGGACGGATAGGTGGCTGGCTGGTTGTAGGTGCTGCCGACGTAGTCGCCGCCGATCATCCAGAAGGCGTTGTAGTCGTGGATCTGCCAGTCGTAGCGCAGGCGCAGGTTGCCCTGGAACTTCGGCGCGAAGGGCGCCACGTCTCCCGGCGAGCCAAACGGGCTCGGGAAGCTCACCAAGGCAGGCGAACCCTTGGCGATGGCCTGGGTGATGCAGTTGCCGTGGGTGGGGCTGGCGGCGATGTTGGACGTCAAGCAGGGGGCGGAGGATACCTTGTCGTCGTTGTAGCTGGCCGAGCCCTGCAGCGTGAGGCCATCCATCAGGCGAGCGGCCAACTGAACCTCTACGCCCTTCACGTCATAACTCGGTCCATTGAGGCCGAAGGTGGTGTTGATGCCGAACGGCGGGTCGAACAGCAGGAACTGGACGTTGTCCCACTGCATCCAGTAGGCCGAAATGCCTAGCTGCAGCCGGTGGTCGAACAACTGGGCCTTGTAGCCGACTTCATAGTTGGTCAGCTCGTCCGGCGCATAGCCGTTCGGTTCGAGGAACTGGGCGGATCCGCCCGGGCCCGGAAGCACTGCCTTCTGGGAGCGGTTGAAGGCCCCCGGCCGGAAGCCCTGGGAGAACAGGAAGTAGGCGAGGTTGTCCTGGTCGATGTGCCAGGTCAGGCCCGCGCGGCTCTTGAAGCCGGTGTAGACGACGTGGTCGTTGTGGCTGTCGATGTTGACCATGCCGCCCGTGCAGGCGCCGTTCGCCACGTTCAGACACGAGGTGTTGGTGCCGTACTGGGAGCCGACTTCGAACTCGTTATAGCGATAGTAGCGGGTGCCGGCCGAGATGGTCAGCACGTTGGGGATCAGGTCGAAGTCGACCGAGCCGTAGAAGGCGAGCTGGTCGTAGCCGCGCTGGGTGTCCTCGCCGAAGCCGACGTTGTCGCCCCGGACGGTCGGATCGTTGGTGGTCGTACCCGGGAAGGTGCGGACGTTGGCGACGCAGACCGGCCCGCCGCCCAGCGCCGTCGACAAGTTGGTCGGCGTGCAGGAGGGGATGGTCTTGTAGTCGAAGTTCATGACGTCATACATGCGGAAGCGCTCCCAATAGG
>CAZTMF010000091.1:0-4414 GCA_964614675.1 uncultured Caulobacteraceae bacterium
GGCGGTTTGCTTTCTGTGGCGCTATCCCTGGGGTCGCCCCCGGCGGGCGTTACCCGCCGCCTTTTCGCCGTGGAGCCCGGACTTTCCTCCATCCCCCTTGCGGGGAACAGCGACCGCCCGGCCGTCTGGTCCGCCGCGAAGGTGGGCGCGCGGGACGCCAGGGTCAAGTTCAGCGGGGTAGTCTCAACAGGCCCATCAGCCGGGAGCGGGTCTCCCCGTCGGCGACGCCATGCACGGCCTCGGGCCGCCAGTGGCGCTGGAAAGCGGTGACCACCTTGGCCAGGGTCTCGTCGTATTTGCCGTTGCGCTCGACGTCGTAGCCCAGCCGGGCGAGGCCGCTCTGCAGCGCCAGCACGCCCACGCCTTCGTCGCCGACCTGCAGAGGCTGGCCGGGCGCGGCCTTGGTCTCGATCCAGAGGCCGTGGCCGGCCTTGGCCAGGCGCTTCCAGGGGAACAGCTCGCCCGGATCCTCCTTGCGCGCGGGCGCGACATCGGAGTGGGCGACGATGCGGTCGTCGGGCACGGTCCAGCGCGATCGGATGTCGCCAATCAGGGTGACCAGATTGTCGATCTGGACCTTGGGGAAGGCGCGGTAGCCGAACTCGTGGCCCGGGTTGACGATCTCGATGCCGATCGAGGCGGCGTTGCAGTCGCGCTCGCCCTGCCAGAACGACACCCCTGCGTGCCAAGCGCGGCGCTCCTCGGGCACCAGCCGGAACACGCGGCCGTCCTCCTCGACCATGTAGTGGGCCGAAACCTTGGCGTCGGCGTCGCGCATCCGCGCCAGGGCTTCCTCGCCAGTGCGCATGCCGGTGTAGTGCAGCACCAGCATGTCGGGCGGGCTGCGGCGCGCGTCGAAGTTGGGCGAAGGCGCCTCGATGAACTTCATGGCGCCGGTCTAACCAGATTTGGTCGTTCGGCTCTAGCGGTGCTGGTCCCAGCCGTAGGCGACCCAGGAGTGGCCGCCAACGTGGCGCGCGTCGATGACGCCTGGTTCGGCCCGGCGCAGACTCCGGCGGGCGCGGAAGGCCAGGCCACCGACCGCCAGGAGCGCGAGACCCAGGACGCCGACGACCACCACGGTGGCCGCGAAGAAGACGGCGATCACGGCGGCTACCCCCACGGCGGCGGCGGTGGCCAGGGCGCCGCCAATCCAGGCGAGGCCGTTGGCGCCGACCTGCCGCGGCCCCCCTGCCTTCGGCGGCCCGTCGCCGGAATAGGCGGTTGGCTCCATCTTCGTCTCCAGGCCCCTGGTTTTTGTCCGCCCGGGCCGCCAAGCCGTCAACGGGCCGGGCCGGCAAAAGTTCACGCGAACTCAGTCGTCGCCCAAGCGTTGCGTTCGCGCATCACCTGGTCGTGCGCCGCATTTATGGCGGCGGCCCGCGCCTCGGACGCCTCGGCGGCGTCGGAAGACAGACCCAGCGCGGCGGCCCGGTCGGGGTGGACGCTCATCAGCGCCGCCTTCCAGGCGGCGTGCACTTCTGCGTCGGAAGCGTCCGGCGCCACGCCCAAGATCACATAGGGATCGTCGGCCGGCGCGCCGATCTGTTCGACCCGAATGCGCCGCCAGGTCATGGGCGAGATGGAGAAGAGTTCCGAGACCCGCTCCAGGAAGGCCATCTCCTCGACGGTCACCACACCATCGGCCTTGGCCACGTGGAACAGGCCGGCCAGCACGTCCTCGAGCACTCCCGGGCATGCGCGGTAGCGCCTGGCGATCTGGCGGGCGTAGCTCTCGAATCCGTGGGTGGTCTGGCGCGCGAGGTCGTAGAGCCGCCGCACGTCCTGGGCCGCCCTCGGCTCGGGCACGAACACCTCGGAGAAGGCGATGAACTCGCCGGCCTCGGCCTCGCCGTCGGCCTTGGCGAGCTTAGCCCCCAGCGCCGTGACCGCCGCCGAGAACTGCGCGTCTTCGCCGGGCAGGCCGTCGGGACAGGTCGCACATCCCGAGGTCGCCAGCCGTGGGGCCGCGAGGCTTGTTATGCTGCGCCAGAGGTTCATGGAAGTGTGTGAACTCTAGGGCCCCGGCAGGTTCATGGCAACGACAAATAGCAACAGCGACGGGCACGGTTGGGAGTTCTGGATCGACCGCGGCGGCACCTTCACCGACGTGATCGGCCGCGCCCCTTCGGGGGAGCTAACGACCGCCAAGCTGCTCTCCGCCTCGCCGGCCTACGAGGACGCCGCCGTCGAGGCCATGCGCCGGCTGCTGGGCGTCGAGCGAGGAGCGCCGTTCCCCGCCGATCGGGTCGCCGCCATCAAGATGGGCACCACGGTCGCCACCAACGCCCTGCTCGAGCGCAAGGGCGCGCGCACCCTGCTGGTGACCACCCGCGGCTTCGCCGACGCCCTGGTGATCGGCGACCAGGCGCGGCCAGACCTCTTCGCCCTCGATATCAGGAAGCCCGAGCCGCTCTACGCCGGCGTGGTCGAGGCCGACGAACGCCTGGACGCCCGAGGCGAGGTGGTCCAGCCGCTGGATGAGCCCGCGCTCGCGACCGCCCTTGCGGACGCCGCCAGGCAGGGCTTCGCCTCCGTCGCCGTCGCCTTCCTGCACGCGGACCTGAACCCGGTCCACGAGCTGGCGGCGGGGCGCCTGGCCGAGGCGGCGGGCCTGGGCTTTGTGGCCCTCTCGCACGAGGTCTCGCCCCTGCCCCGCTTCATCCCGCGGGCGGAGACCACCGTGGCGGACGCCTATCTAACGCCGGTGCTGAGGGCCTATGTCGACCGCCTGGTCCGCGCGCTGGAGGGCGCGCCGCTCTTCTTCATGACCTCGGCGGGCGGGTTGGTCCGGTCGGCGGCCTTCCGCGGACGGGACGCCGTGCTCTCGGGGCCGGCAGGCGGGGTGGTCGGGGTCGCGCGCACCGCCGCCCAGGCGGCCAGGAACGCCGTGCTCGGTTTCGACATGGGCGGCACTTCGACCGACGTCTGCCGCTTTGCCGGCGCGCTGGAGCGGCGCGAGCAGGCCAGGGTCGCGGGGGTGAAGCTGCGCACGCCGATGCTCGACGTCGAGACCGTCGCGGCCGGCGGCGGCTCGATCCTCGGCTTCGACGGCCTCAGGGCCCGCGCCGGACCCGAGAGCGCCGGGGCCGATCCGGGCCCGGCCGCCTACGGCCGCGGCGGCCCGGCCACGGTGACCGACGCCAATCTGGTGCTGGGCCGTATCGACCCTTCCGCCTTCCCCAGGGTGTTCGGTCCCTCGGCCGACCAGCCGCTGGACCCGGCCGCCGCCCGCGCCCGCCTCGCCGAACTGGCCGAGGCCATGGAAGCCGAGAGTCCCGAGGCCGCCGCCGAGGGCTTCCTGGCGGTCGCGGTCGAACAGACGGTGCAGGCCATCCGGCGCATCTCCACCGAGCGCGGCTTTGATCCGCGCGGCCACGCCCTGGTGGCCTTCGGCGGCGCCGCCGGTCAGATCGCCTGCTGGGTGGCCGAGGCGTTGGGGGCCGAGGAGGTCCTGTGCCCCCGGTACGGCTCGCTGCTGTCGGCCTGGGGGATCGGCCATGCAGAGGTGCGGTCGCTGCGGCAGGCGGGGTTGGATCTGCCGCTGGACGCGAATGGCCTCGAGGCCGCGCGGGCGGCGGCGGAGCGCCTGGCCGGCGAGGTGCGGGCCGACCTGAGGTCGCAGGGGGTCGAGCCTGGTCCGACGGAGCTGCGGGTGCGCGTGCGCTACGATGGGGCCGACGCCGCCCTGCCGGCGCCGCTCGGAACGCTCGCGGAGATCGAAGTCGCTTTCGAAGCCGCCCATCGGCGGCTCTTCGGCTTCGTCGAGCCCAGCTATCGCCGGATCGTCGCCTCGGTCGAAGCGGAGGCGGCGGGCCTCGAGGCGGAACGACCCGAGTCCGCTGGGCGGCGCCGGGACCCGCGCCCTCACCAGCATGAGCGAAGGCTTATGTGGGCGGGCGGTCGCTCCCACGAGACTCCCCTCGTCAGGGCGGAAGGGCTGTCTGGGGCCCTCTCCGGACCGGCCTTGATCGTCCGCGGCGACACCCAGATCGCGCTTGCCCCTGGATGGACGGCGGTCCCCGACCCGGACGGGCTGATCCGCCTGGTCCGCTCCGCCCCGAGGTCCTCGGCCGCCGTCGAGGCCCTGGACCGGCCCGATCCCGTGACCCTGGAGTTGTTCAACCGCCGCTTCATGGGCGTGGCCGAGGCCATGGGCGCCGCGCTGGAGCGCACCGCCCGCTCGGTGAACATCAAGGAGCGGCTCGACTTCTCCTGCGCCCTGTTCGACGCCGACGGCGGCCTCGTCGCCAACGCCCCGCACATGCCGGTGCACCTGGGCTCGATGGGCTCCAGCGTCCGAGCGGTGCGCGACCGGCATCCGAGGCTGCGTCCCGGCGACGCCTTCGCCCTGAACAATCCCTACGCGGGCGGCACCCATCTGCCGGACATCACTGTGGTGATGCCCATCTTC
>CAZTMF010000091.1:4514-9411 GCA_964614675.1 uncultured Caulobacteraceae bacterium
TCCCTACGCGGGCGGCACCCATCTGCCGGACATCACTGTGGTGATGCCCATCTTCTTATCCTCCCCCGTTGGGGGAGGGGGACCGCCGCAGGCGGTGGAGGGGGCCGGGCCCCCATCCCGCCCTTCGGGCGTACTTCCCCCAGAGGGGGAAGATCAGGCCCCCGCCTTCTACGTCGCGGCCCGCGGCCACCATGCGGACGTCGGCGGGGTGCAGCCAGGCTCCATGCCGCCCTTCTCCAATACCATCGAGGAAGAGGGGGTGATGCTCGACGCCCTGCCGATCATGCGGGACGCCCGCTTCCTGGAGGCGGAGACCCTGGCGGCCCTCGCCTCAGGGCCGTGGCCCGCCCGGGCGCCGGAGCGGAACATCGCCGACCTCAAGGCCCAGATCGCCGCCTGCCAGGCCGGCGGCGCGGCGGTGGCGGCCATGATCGAGGCGCACGGCGAGGCCGCGGTGGCCCGCTACATGGGTTTCGTCCAGGACAACGCCGAGGCCAACGTGCGCCGAGCGATCTCGCGCCTGACCGACGGGGAGGCCCGGGTCCCGATGGACGGAGGCGGCGAGATCGTGGTGCGGATCGCGGTGGACGCGGCGGCGGGCGAGGCGGTGCTCGACTTTTCGGGGACCAGCGGGACCCTGCCCTCCAACTTCAACGCCCCGACCTCGATCGTCCACGCCGCGGCGCTCTATGTGTTCCGCACCCTGGTGGACGACGACATCCCGCTGAACGCCGGCTGCCTGAAGCCGCTGAGGATCCAGGTGCCGGAGCCGTCGATGCTGGCGCCCGCCCCACCCGCGGCGGTGGTGGCCGGCAATGTGGAAACCAGCCAGCACGTGGTGGACGCGCTCTATGCCGCCCTCGGCGTCATGGCCAACGCCCAGGGCACCATGAACAACTTCACCTTCGGCGACGAGGAGCGGCAGTACTACGAGACCATCTGCGGCGGCGCGGGGGCGACGGCCAACGCGCCGGGGGCTTCGGCCGTGCACACCCACATGACCAACTCGCGCCTCACCGACCCGGAGATCCTGGAGCGGCGCTTCCCGGTGCGGCTGGAGGCCTTCGCGATCCGCCACGGTTCGGGCGGGGCCGGCGCCCACGTCGGGGGCGATGGCGCGATCCGCCGCATCCGCTTCCTGGAACCCATGGAGGCGGCGCTGCTGTCGACCCGTCGGAGCCACGCCCCACAGGGAATTGCAGGCGGCGCGGGAGCCAAGCCTGGGCTCAGCCGTTTGATCGGAACAGGCGGCGCTGTAAGAGAGCTTTCGGGCTGTTTCTCCATCCGCGTTCAGCCTGGGGATATCGTGGAGATCCAGACGCCGGGGGGCGGCGGTTTTGGTCGACTGACACCTTCTTCATAGCGTCTGAAAGGACCCCATATGGGCTTTGCCGCCTTGCTCTCGTCCCTGGCCCTGATGGCCTCCGGCCCGTCCACCTTGCTCCTGGCGCAAGCGGACGCGCCGCCCGTCTCCACGCGAAACGCCGATCGCGACAGGCAGGCCAGCGCCGACGCCGCCGCGCGGGGCGAGGACCCCTTCCCCAACGGGGCGCCGACGGACGACTACGGCTTCATCGCCTGGTGCTATGGCGCCCTGGCCGGCCACGTGGCGCTCTACGACAAGGTGCTGCCGGAGGTCCGGCGCATCGAGGGCGAGTTCCCCGACGCCGGCACGCCGCTCGACAAGGTGATGGACGGCTACAAGGCCCAGCACGCGCGCGGCCAGAAGATCCTGGCGACTTACGACAAGGCGCTGAACATCGAGGAAGCGTCCGGCCGGACCGGCGGGGTCGACCGCACCACCGCCGTCACCAAGGGACGTGAGGCCTGGAGGGGCTCCGACACCGCCGAACCGCGCCAGCTCGCCCAGCTCTGGATGTCGTGGGCCTTGCCCGACCGCTGCCAGTCGACGGCCGCGCGGCTCGTTCCCGGGTCGAACTAGACTCGCCGGTCGGCCGCCCAGATCTTCACCGTCAGCCCGCTGTCCGAGCTCGCCGGCAGGGTGGTGACCTTCGGCCGTTTCAGGCCGCCGGCCATGACCCAGCGCGCCATCTCCTCGTCGGGAAAGCCAAGGCGGCGATGCTGATGGGCCTCGCGCAGGTACTCCAGCTTGTGCGGCGCGAAGTCGATGATCAGCAGGCGCCCCCTGGCCGAGACCAGCCTCGCCGCCTCCGCCACGGCCGCCGCAGGGTCGGACAGGTAGTGCAACACCTGGTGCATCAGCACGAGGTCTGCCGAGCCGTCCGGCAGGCCGGTGGAGAACACGTCGCCATGCCTCAGCTCGCAGTGCTTGAGGCCCGCCTCGGCGACCCTTAGCCGGGCGATGTTCAGCATCTGGTGCGACAGATCCAGCCCGACGGCCGAATCCGCGCGGCCGGCGAGAAGCGTGAGCATCCGGCCCGCGCCGGTGCCGAGGTCGATCATCTCTCCGAGCGGGCCATCGGGCGCGGCGGCGAGGATCGCGGCCTCGACGTCCGCTTCGGAGACGTAGAGCGAGCGCAACTGGTCCCAGAGCGGGGCGTTGCGCTCGAAATAGGACTGGGCCTTGGACGCCCGTTCCGCCCGAACTTCGGCCAGACGGTCACGATCCCGGCTCAATGCGTCGTCATGCTCATCGACGATCGACAAGACCCGGTCGAGAATGGCTCGACGGGAAGGGTCGGCGGTGAGTCGGTAGAAGGCCCAGCCACCGTCGGGGAAGCGTTCGACGAGTCCGCTGGAGGTGAGAAGGCGCAGATGCCGGGAGACGCGGGGCTGGCTTTGGTCCATGATCTGGCAGAGTTCCATGACCGCCAGTTCTTCGGTGGCCAGGAGCGCGACGATGCGCAGCCGCGAGGGCTCGCCGGCCGCGCGCAGGACGTCCACCCCCTCCTTCAGCCCAATCGACATAAAGACATACCGATGTCTTTATGTGAGGGTGTCAAGTTGAGCCCATGAGCGACTGGTTTCGCAGTTCCTGGCGCAGATTCGGGTTGCTCTGCGCGGCCCTGGCGCCACTCGCGGCGACGACCCCGGCGGTCGCGGCGACTGTGTCCGCGCCGACCGACAGGTCTCAGCTCGAGGCCGGTCCCATGGAGGATCCGCTGGAGCCGGTGAACCGCCGGTCCTTCAAGGTCGACCGCTGGATCAACGACGTGCTGGCGGGCAAGGGGCGGATCCTGTTCACCGCCATCTGGATCCCCGCTCCCTTGCGCGAGGGGCTCTACAACGCCTTCGATAACCTCGACGAGCCCGGCACGGCGGCCAACGACGTGCTGCAGGCCAAGCCCAGGAAGAGCGCCGAATCGGTCGCCCGGTTCGCGGTGAACTCGACCCTGGGCGGGCTCGGCGTCTTCGACGTGGCCAGCAAGATCGGCCTGAAGCGCACCCGGGAGGACTTCGGCCAGACCCTGGCCATCTGGGGCATCACCGCCGGCCCCTATGTCTACATTCCGATCACCGGGCCGACGACGGCGCGGGACGGCATGGCCGGGTTCGTGGACAACCTGTTCCTGCCCGGACACTGGTTCCCAATGAACACCTACGAGCGGCACGGGCTGCACGTGCTGAACGTCGTGGTCAAACCCTCGACCATCGGCATACGCCAGGTGGCCCGCGGCGCTTCCGAGGCGGGCGACACCGCCGACGAATACGCCACCCTGCGCCAGCTCTATTACGACCAGCGCGCCGACCAGATCGCCGACCGGCCGAACCTGGCCGACAACCCGGTGGCCTCCTTCCCCGAGAAAAAGAAGAAGAAGCCCAAGGCCCCCTAGCCCTGCGTGGCGAGACGCTTGGCGGCGAGATCCAGGTCCTCGCGGGTGTTGACGTTGGCGAAGGCCTCGGGCGGATCAAAGCGCACTTGAACGGCGCCCAGGCTCTCCAGGGTGCGCCAGGTCGGCGGATGGGCGCCGCCCGCCATGGCCTCGGTCAGAAACGGCAAGGCGCTCACCGGCCAGACCGCGCAGAGGGGCTGGCGGCCCTCGTCGGTCACCGCCATGGCGGCGCCGGCGCCCGCGGCGTCGATCAGCCGGGCGAACAGGTCCTCGGGCAGGAGCGGCGCATCGCAGGGGCTGACCGCAAGCGACGCCGCGCCTCTGGACGCCGCCCAGACAAGGCCCGCCTTGACGCCTGCGAGCGGGCCGTCCGGATCGCCGGGCGCATCGTGCAGCACCTCGAGCCCCAGGGCCCGCGCCAGGGCCTCGGTCTCGGTCCCCGGCCGGGCGTTGACCGCCACCTCGCCGCAGGACCGCTGCAGCCGCCGCACCGCCCAGGCCAGCAGCGGCTGGCCCTCCAGCAAGGCCGTCGCCTTCTCGCCGCCGAAACGGGTGGAGCGGCCGCCGGCCACCACCATGCCGACGACGGCGTTCGAGGGGGAGAACGCAGGGGAGCTCATCTTGTCCTTGATCATAGAGAGGCGACCCCCGATCGCCCAGGCTGCACCCCCTGGGCGCCGCGAGCGCCAGCGCATAAACAGGTCCGCGCCATGTCAGCCAGCCCGTCCAAGCCCGTCCGCTTCGATCATCCGGACTCGGGACTGATTTCCGTCGAGGAAGCGCGCGCGCGGATCCTGGCCGCGATCCCCGAGCTCGAAGCCGAGACGGTCCCGATCCAGAACGCGCACGGCCGCGTGGCGGCCGAGGACTTCGCCGCCCGGCTCGACCATCCGCCCGACCCGGTCTCGGCCATGGACGGCTACGCCCTGCGTTCGGAGGACGTCGGCGACATTCCGCTGCGCCTGCGCAAGATCGGGATTTCACGCGCCGGCGAGCGGTTCAAGGGCCAGCTCGAGCCGGGGACGTGCATCCGCATCTTCACAGGCGCCGTGGTCCCCGAGAGCGCGGACGTCATCGCCCTGCAGGAGGACGCCGAAGAGGCGGGGGACGAGGTCGTGATCCGGGAAGTGGGGCCTAAGGGC
>CAZTMF010000092.1:0-9399 GCA_964614675.1 uncultured Caulobacteraceae bacterium
ACTTCAATTTCGGCGCGATGGAGAACAAGGGGCTGAACATCTTCAACTCCTCGCTCCTGCTGGCCGACGCCGATACCGCCACCGACGCCAACTACGAGCGGATCGAGAGCGTCATCGCCCACGAGTACTTCCACAACTGGACCGGCGACCGGATCACCTGCCGCGACTGGTTCCAGCTGTGCCTGAAGGAGGGCCTGACGGTCTTCCGCGACCAGAGCTTCTCGGCCGACATGCGTGGCCACGCGGTGCAGCGGATCAAGGACGTGCGGGCCCTGCGCGCGCGCCAGTTCGCCGAGGATTCCGGGCCGCTGGCGCACCCGGTACGGCCGACCAGCTTTGTGAAGATCGACAACTTCTACACCGCGACCGTCTACGAGAAGGGGGCCGAGGTCATCCGGATGCTCAAGACCCTGCTGGGGCCGGAGCAGTTCCGCCGTGGCATGGATCTCTATTTCGAGCGCTGGGACGGCACGGCCACGACGGTGGAATCCTTCGTGGAGTGCTTCGCCGAGGTCTCCGGGCGCGACCTCGGGGACTTCTTCATCTGGTACAATCAGGCCGGCACGCCGAACGTCACGGTCGAGCAGCGCTATGACGCCGCCGCCGGCACGCTGGACCTCAAGCTCGGCCAGTCGACCCCGCCCACCCCAGGCCAGGCCGAGAAGAAGCCGGTGCCCATTCCAATCCGCCTCGGCCTGCTCGACCAGGACGGCAAGGCCCAGAGCTTCCGAGCGCCCGGCGCCGAAGCGGTCGGTTCCGAGACGCTGGTCACCCTCGCGGAGTCCCAGGCGACCGTGCGGCTGACTGGGGTCGCCAAGCCGCCGGTGCTCTCGGCTCTCCGCGGCTTCTCCGCACCGGTGAAGCTGAAAACCGACGCGGCTCCTGGCGACCGATACGTCCTGTTGGCCGCCGACCCCGATCTCTTCAACCGCTGGGAGGCTGGTCAGAGCCTGGCCGAGGAACTGATCCTTTCCCGGGCCAAAGGAAATCCCGATGCCGCCGGCGAGGCGAGCTTCGCCGCGGCCCTGGGCCGCTCGATCGCAGATCCTTCGGCCGAGCCAGCCTTCACCGCGCTCTTGCTTCAGCTGCCCGAGGAGCCGGACCTCGCCGTCTCCATGGCGCCGGACGCCGATCCGGAGGCCATCCACACCGCACGCGACGCGCTGCGCCGGACCATCGCCCGCACGCTGCGCGGGGATCTGGAGCGCCTGCACGGTGACCTGGCCGCCGGAGGCGTCTTCTCGCCGGACGCCGAGAGCGCCGGACGCCGGTCCCTGGCCAATTCGGCTCTGGAGCTGCTGGCGGCCGATCCCACCGCCGAGACGACGGAACGGGCCCTGAAGCATTTCCGCGGCGCCACCAACATGACTGACGCCATGGGCGGGCTGGAGGCGCTGAAGCTGATCGGGGGCAAGCCTTTCGAGGATGCGCTGGACGACTTCTACACCCGCTGGAAAAGCGAGCCCCTGGTGGTCGACAAGTGGTTCGCGGTCCAGGCCCGCGCGCCAGGGCCCGAGACCCTGGGCCGGGTGATCGGCCTCACGGCCCACCCCGCCTTCGACCCTAAGACGCCCAACCGCCTGAGGGCCCTGGTCTCCAGCTTCAGCTACTACAACCCCGAAGTCTTCCACGACCCGAGCGGCGGTGGCTACCGCTTCCTCGCCGACCAGATCCTGGCCGTGGATCGCTTCAATCCCAATGTCGCGGCGCGTCTGATCGAGCCCCTGGGCGGCTTTCGCCGCTTCAGGCGCGATCTCGCCGAAAAGATGAAGGCGCAGCTCGAGCGGATCTCAGAGGGGGAGGGGCTCTCCAAGAACGTCCAGGAGCTGGCGTCACGCGCCCTGGCCTGAGCGAATGCCGATCGTAACTGCAACTTGCGGTTCATTAACCCGTCTCTGATATCGGTGGTCCACCGCTAACTGGGTGGACTTCATGTCCGACACTGCTGCCCGGTACCTGGGATTCGCGTTTGCGAGCGCGGATCTCCTGCTTGAGATCGACGCCGACGATCGCGTGGCCTTCGCGCTTGGCGCGACGCAGCGCGCCCTGGGCTGCGCCCAGGAGAGTCTCGTCGGCCGTCCCTTCCGAGAGTTGATCGCGGACGGCGATCAGGGGGTCGTCAAGGCCGTGCTCGAAGGCCTGGAGCCCTGCGCCCGCCACGGCCCGGTCCGGGTCGAGCTCGCCCGCGGCGACGAACGATCACCGCGGCGGTTCGCCGGCTTCTTCGCCTGCCGGCTGCCCCAGAATTCGCCGCGCATATCCTGCGCCCTGACCCTTTCGCCCGTTTTCGGCGCCGGCGACGAAGCCAGGGACGAGTTCGGGCTGCTGGATCGCGAGGGCTTCATTTCGACCACGGGCCAAGTGCTGGAGCAGGCCCGTGAGGCGGGCCTGGATCTCGACCTCATGCTCGTCGAGCTCAAGGGTTTGATCAAGGCGGAAGCCCGCGCGCCGAGCGGGCGCAATCACGGCCTTCTCGGCAGGATCGCAGCCGACCTGCGCGCGGAATCCTACGGAGGATTCGGAGCCGCGAGGGTGGGCGAGGAGCAGTTCGTGATCCTGCGCGAAGGCGGCGGGTCCACAAGTCCTGTGCTGGAGCGGATCGACCGGGCGGCCGAGGCGGAAGGCGCCACGCTCGATCCCGCCGCGGTCGGCGTGCCTCTGAATGACAATGCGCCGCCCACCGCGACCCTGAAGGCCCTGCGCTTCGCCATCGATCGCCTCCTGCAGGACGGCGCGGAGTCGGCCGGATCGGCGTTCGGCAAGGTGCTGGAAGATGTCGTCGCGGAGGCGAACAAGCTCGGCGCCACGGTGAAGGCCAATCGCTTCAATCTCGCCTACCAGCCGATCGTGGAGCTTCGGTCCGGAAAAGTGTCGCACTACGAGGCGCTCCTCCGGCTTCCGGACGGCCGCAGCCCCAGCGATTCGATCCAGCTCGCAGAGGAGCTCGATCTGATTGCAGACCTCGACCTGGCGGTGCTCGATCAGGTCGTCGCCAAGCTCAGGTCGGAGGGATCCGAGGAGATCCGCATCGCCGCCAACATCTCGGCGCGTTCGCTCATGCTGCCCAGGTTCCTGGGCGAAGCCTTCGCCCGGCTGGCCTTGGTTCAGGCGGAGATTTCCAAGCGCCTGATCCTCGAGATCACCGAGACCTCGGTGCTCCATGACCTGGAGAAGGCCAACCTCGCGATCCAGCGCTTCCGGCAAGACGGCTTCGCGGTTCACCTCGACGATTTCGGCTCGGGCGCGGCCACCCTCGCTTATCTGCGGACCCTGACCATCGACGCGGTCAAGATCGACGGCCAGTACATCAGCGACATCGCCGACTCCGACCGCAACCGCACGCTCGTCAGCCACATCGTCAAGCTCTGCCGCGAGCTTGGGGTCGACACCATCGGCGAGCATGTGGAGACGCGAGCGATCGCCGACATGCTGATGGACCTGCGCGTCCGCTATGGACAGGGCTGGCTGTTCGGCCGCCCGACCCTGGATCCTGCACGTCAGCCGGCCCCTCCGCAGGCGAAGCAGGCGGCGGTGGCTTAACGAGGTTCCAGACGTGCACCGCACGGCCGCAATCCGCTTTGGCGCCCATGTCTCGGCGCGTAAGCTCCCCGGTGGGTGAATCGGACAAGGAGCACGTGAGCTTGGCGAGCCGCGGGCGGGGCAAAAAAGGCGGCTCGGACGACGACGCCGACCTTACCGGCTCGACCGCGCCCCGGCGGACGAGCGGCTCGATGCGCGTGGCGATCCTGACCGCCATGCTGCTGCTCAGCCTCTATGCCGTCTTCCAGATGCGGCGGCTGTCGTTCACGGGCGCCGCGCCCGATCCGGCCGGCGCGCGGCTGGACGAGCATGCCGGCCTCGCGGCCGCCCATCTCGACGCCCGCCTCGCCGCCCTGAAAGCGGGACTGACGGCGGCCCGGCAGCAGGCCAACCGCGACCCTTCCAATCCGATCGACGCCGCGGACATCGCCCTGAAGGCCGCCGGTCCCGCCGCGCTCGCGACCGAGGTCGTGGACGAGACGGGCGTGCTGGCCCGCAGCGGTGCGGCCAAGGGCGCGGACTTCACCAAGGCCGCCGCCGCCGCCCGCGCGTCCGGCAAGTCGTTGTGGATGGGCGGCTGGGACGACAAGCTCTATTGCGCCGTCACCGCTTCCGGCCCCCGCGGTCCAGTCGAGATCATCACAGCCGCCGACGCCAACAGGCTGCTTGACGGCGATCCCGGCGAACCCCTGGCGGCCATCGCCACGCCAGACGGCGGGATCGTGACCATCACCGGGCCCGGTGGCGCGGGGGACGCGACCTCGCTCAAGGACGGCCTGTCGATCACGGCCGCCGACCTCGCGGGCGGTCACGCCCAGGGAAAACTGCCGGACGGCTCGCCGATACGGCTGGCGGAGAAGGCCGTTGGCGACGGCGCCCTGATCACCCTGATGGGTCAGCCGGGCCGCGCCCCGGTCGCGAACGCTGGCGCCCTGATCTCCGGCCTGATCACCGTCTTCGGTCCGCTGACCATCGGGGTGCTGTTCACCGTGCTCCTGATGGTCCAGCACCGTCAGGCCCAGGCCGCCCAACGCGCCTACACCGACACCGAGCAGCGCTTCCGCCTGGCGGTGGAAGCGGCCCGCTGCGGGATCTGGGAGTGGGACCTCAAGGCCGATCGCGTCTTCATGTCCGACGTGACCGGGGCGATCCTCGGCTGGGGCGGCGGCGGAGTGGTCGACAGCGGCCAGGTCCTGGGCCGCATCGCGCCCGACCATCGCGACCGCGTGCGCCAGGCTCTCGAGTCGGCCAAGGCCTACGGGGCCTTCGACGTATCCTTCCGGGTGCCGGACCGGCACGGCCGGACGGCCTGGATCGACGCGCGCGGCCAGGGACTCGATCCGACCGATGACGGCTATGGCCGCATTATCGGCGTGGCGCTCGACGTCACCGAGGAGCGGTTGGCCCAGGCCAGGGCCCAGGCGGCCGAGAACCGGCTGCGCGACGCCATCGAGAGCGTCTCGGAGGCCTTCGTGCTCTGGGACAGGCTGGGGCGGCTGCAGCTCTGCAACCAGAACTTCCGCACCTTCTTCTCGCTGGAGCCGCGCATCCTGAAGCCGGGCGCCTCACGCGAGAGCGTGGTGCGCTTCGCCCAGCTCGCCATCCGCAACGAATATCCCTCGCCCCTCGGCAAGGGCGTGCGGGAGGTGGAGCTCAACGACGGCCGCTGGCTGCAGATCTCCGAGCGCAGGACCGCCGAAGGGGGCCTGGTGGTCACCGCCGTTGACATCTCGGCGATCAAGCAACAGGAGGCCGTGCGCCGGCGAAACGAGGAGGCGCTGCAGGCGGCGGTCCACGACCTGCAGTCCAGCCAGGAGCAGCTGGCCGAGCTCGCCCGCAAGTACGAGGCCGAGAAGATCCGCGCCGAAGGCGCCAACAAGGCCAAGAGCGAGTTCCTGGCGAACATGAGCCACGAGCTGAGGACGCCGCTGAACGCGATCAACGGCTTCTCGGAGATCATGGTCAACCAGCTGTTCGGGCCGCTCGGCGACGCCCGCTATGTCGGATACGCCCAGGACATCCTGAACTCGGGCCAGCACCTCTTGGCCCTGATCAACGACATCCTCGACATGGCCAAGATCGAGGCGGGCAAGCTCAACATCAAGTTCGACCCCATGAACCTGGACGAGGTGATCGAGGACGCCGTGCGGCTGATGCGCAACCGCGCCGAGTCTGCGGGCCTGGAGCTGATCGTCGAGCCGATCCAGGTTCCGGAGATCGAGGCCGACTACCGGGCAGTGAAGCAAGTGCTGCTCAACCTGCTCTCCAACGCCATCAAGTTCACGCCGCGCGCGGGCAAGGTCACTGTAAAGACCAAGCTCGAGATGGGTCCCTCGGGCGAGCGGGTGCGGGTGGCCGTGTGCGACACCGGCATCGGCATCTCCGAGCAGGACATGCACCGCCTGGCCAAGCCGTTCGAACAGATCGAAAGCCAGCTCTCCAAGACCCAGCAGGGCTCGGGCCTCGGCCTGGCGCTCACCAAATCGCTGGTGGAGATGCACCAGGGCGAACTCGACATCGAGAGCGAGCCCGGCAAGGGCACCACGGTGAGCTTCACCCTGCTGGTCCACCAGCCGTCGGCGGAGTCGACCGCGGGATCCGCGTTCGCCGCCTGACACTGTTTCGGCTGGCGCGCTGGCGCGGCCTTGGTCAGATTGGCGAAGGACCGGGGAGGGGACGATGCGTGGTCTTGCCTATGGACTGGTGTTCGCGGGCGTCCTTACGCTGGCTGGCCCTGCTCCGGCCGCCCCGGTCATCGACTATGCCCAACCGTCCAGCTGGCTCTGCCGGCCCGGCCGTGACGACATCTGCACCAGACCCCTGACCTCGACGGTGGTGTCGCCGGCGGACGGCGCCCTGACCCGGAAGACCTACGCACCCGATCCGGCCGCGCCGGTCGACTGCTTTTACGTCTATCCGACGGTCTCGCGCGAGCCGACCGCCAACGCAGACATGACCGTCGGCCCGGAGGTCGAGCACGCCGCGGCCGAGCAGTTCGCCCGCTTCGCAACTAAGTGCCGTCTCTACGCACCGCTCTATCGCCAGACGACGGTGGCGGCGATGCGGGGCGCCGCCTCTGGGGCGGACTCCGACCTGGCCTATGGCGACGTCCTCGCGGCGTGGCGGGCCTACCTCGCCCATGACAATCACGGACGTGGTGTGGTGCTGGTGGGGCACAGCCAGGGCTCGTTCCACCTGGCCCGCCTCATCGCCGAGCAGATCGATGGCAAGCCGATCGAGCGTCTGCTGGTCTCGGCGATCGTCGTTGGCGGGAACGTCCAGGTCGCAACTGGAGCGGACGTCGGCGGGAGTTTCCATCACGTTCCACTCTGCCACAGCGCCGATCAAACCGGCTGCGTCATCGCCTATTCGAGCTTCCTGGCGTCCGACCCGCCCGGCGCAGGCTCACATTTTGGCAGGTCCGCGGGGCCGGGATTGGCCGACGCCTGCGTGAACCCTGGTGCGCTGATCGACCACGGCGTGCTCGACGCTGAGCTGCCGACGACCGGCAAGGTGGCGGAGGCCTTGGGGACGCCCCTCGTCGAGAACCCCGGGCTGGTCTCTGCCGAATGTACGACGACGCGCGACTGGACCTTCCTGGCCGTCGCAATCAAACCGGCGGGCGTCGGCGCCACGACCGTGACCCGTGCGCTCACGGACCTCGACGATCGTGCGCCCGGTTGGGGCCTGCACGCCATCGACGTCAATCTGACCCTCGGGGATCTCGTCGAGATCGTAGGCCGGCAATCAAAGGCCTGGGCGGCCGAGCACCGCCAGGGCGGCTAAAGCACCACCCCGCCCATGGTGCAGACGGTCTTCCACTCCGCGGCCGTTACCGGCTGGACCGACAGGCGCGAGTTCTTCACCAGCACCATCTCGGCCAGGGCCTTGTTGGCCTTGATCTCGGTCAGGGTGACCTTGCGGGCCAGAGCGGCGTCGGCTTTCAGGTCCACGCAGACGAAGGCGCCGGAGGCGTCGGTCGGGTCCGGATAGGCGGCCTTGACCACCTCGGTGATCCCCACCACGGCCCGCTCCTCGCCCGAGTGATAGAACAGCGCCTTGTCGCCGGGCTTCATGGCCATCAGGTGCAGCTTGGCCTGGTGATTGCGCACGCCGGTCCAGGCGTCGGGCCCCGCCTTGGCGTGCTGGTCCCACGACCAGGTTCCCGGCTCGGACTTCACCAGCCAATAGGCCATGTGGGTGTTCCTCGACTCTCAGCGCAGCCGCGATGGTGGAGCGGGCTTCCGCCGCGATCAAGCGGGGGGTCCTTCGCCTTGACATCCCCCGGAGGGCATGCGCCCTTCGCCGCCTTTCAAAACCGAGGTCCTGGACGTCGATGCACGCCTTTCGTTCCCACACCTGCGGCGCCCTGCGCCTGGCCGACGCGGGCAAGGCCGTGCGTCTGTCGGGCTGGATCCACAGGAAGCGCGATCATGGCGGGCTCCTGTTCATCGACCTGCGCGACCACTACGGCCTGACCCAGCTGGTGCTGAGCCCGACCTCGCCCGGTTTCGCCATCGCCGAGAAGCTGCGCGCCGAGAGCGTCATCCGTATCGACGGCGAGGTGGTGGCGAGGTCCGCCGACACCGTCAATCCGAACCTGCCGACCGGCGAGATCGAGGTCCGCGTCCAATCCCTGGATGTCCTCTCCGAGGCCGCCGAGCTGCCCCTGCCGGTGTTCGGCGAACCCGACTACCCGGAGGAGCTGCGGCTCAAGTACCGCTACCTGGACCTTCGCCGCGAGACCCTGCACCGCAACGTCGTGCTCCGCTCGCGGGTGATCGCCTCGATCCGGCGGCGGATGATCGACCAGGGCTTCACCGAGTTCCAGACGCCGATCCTGACGGCGTCGAGCCCAGAGGGAGCGCGGGACTTTCTGGTCCCCTCGCGCCTGCATGAAGGCAAGTTCTACGCGCTGCCTCAGGCGCCCCAGCAGTTCAAGCAGCTGCTGATGGTCTCGGGCTTCGACCGTTACTTCCAGATCGCGCCCTGTTTCCGCGACGAGGACCTCCGCGCCGATCGTTCGCTGGAGTTCTACCAGCTCGACGTCGAGATGAGCTTCGTCACCCAGGATGACGTGTTCGCGGCCATCGAGCCGGTGCTGCACGGGGTGTTCGAGGAGTTCTCCGAGGGCAAGCCTGTTACGCCTTACCCCTTCCCGCGGCTGCCCTATCGCGACGCAATCCAGCGCTACGGCACCGACAAGCCGGATCTGCGCAACCCTTTGGTGATGCAGGACGTCTCCGAGCACTTCCGCGGCGGCGGATTCGGCCTCTTCGCCCGGATGCTGGAGGAGACCAAGAACGCCATCTGGGCGATCCCGGCCCCGAACGGCGGCTCACGCGCCTTCTGCGACCGCATGAACAGCTGGGCGCAGTCCGAAGGTCAGCCCGGTCTCGGCTACGTCTTCTGGCGCGAGGGCGAGGAGGGTGGGGCAGGCCCGATCGCCCGCAACCTTGGTCCAGAGCGCACCGAGGCCATCCGCGAGCAGCTGGGGCTGAAGGTCGGCGATGCGGCCTTCTTCGTCGGCGGTGATCCCAAGGCCTTCTACAAGTTTGCTGGTCTCGCCCGGACCAAGGTCGGGACCGACCTGGAGCTGGTCGACGAGAACCGCTTCGACTTCGTCTGGATCGTCGACTTCCCCATGTACGAGTGGAGCGACGAGCAGAAGAAGGTCGACTTCTCCCACAACCCCTTCTCCATGCCGCAAGGCGAGCTCGAGGCCCTGAACAAGAACGACCCGCTCGAGATCCTGGCCTACCAGTACGATATCGTCTGCAACGGCTACGAGCTGTGTTCGGGCGCGATCCGGAACCATCAGCCCGACATCATGGTCCGCGCCTTCGAGATCGCCGGCTA
>CAZTMF010000093.1:0-9350 GCA_964614675.1 uncultured Caulobacteraceae bacterium
TCTCGGGCAGGCGCCGGCCCTGGCGCAGGCGGTCGAGGATCTCGCCGTGGCCGGGCTGGTCGGCCAGCCAGGCGGGATCGAACTGCCAGAGCTCGGCGAAGGCGCGGTTGTGGAAGGCGAGCTTGCGGTCGGTGGCGAAGATGGCGACGGCGTCCTTCAGCCGGTCCAGGGTCTCGTCGTGGGCGGCCTCGTAGCGGCGGAAGGCCTCGCGGGTCTCCTCCAGGTCGGTGACGTCCACGGCCACGGCGCCCACCGCGCCGCCCGGCAGGGGCATGGCGGTGACGCGGAAGGCGCAGCGATGGCCGGCCGAGGTGGCCCAGACCAGGCCCTCGCGGACCGTGCCGGTGCGAGCCGCTTCGTCCAGCAGGGCGTCGGCGCCGCCGCCGAGCCCGGCGCCCTTGGCGTGGGCCTCCTCCAGCGAGGGCGCCTCGACCGCGGCCAGCCAGGCGGCGTTGGCCCAGACCAGCTCGTTCCTGGCGATGGCCCAGGCCGGATGCGGCTCGCCTTCCAGCAGGCCGCCCACCACCCCGCCGCCGGCGAGGGCCGCGCTGGAGCCGGAGGACCTGGACAGCTTCAGCCAGGCGATGGCGCCGGAGGTGCGGCCCTGGACCTCGATGCGGCCGCCGGCCGAGCCCACGTGGAAGGCGCAGGGCTCGCCCCGCTCGATCAGGGCCGAGAGGCGCGCCGCGTGCTCGGCGCTTTCGCGCAGGGCCGCCAGCACCGAGGGCGGCTCGGCCTCCACGTGCAGGGCGGCGGCGAACTGGCCGAAGGTCTCCTCGCCCGAGATCAGGCGCGGGCGGCCGGCCTCGATGGCGACGACGCACTGCTCAAAGGCGTCGGTCCAGGCCTGTTCCCAGTCGACCCGGCTCTCGAGGTTCTGCAGACGCTCTTCGGAGGCCCGGCTGGACGCCTGGGCCTTGCGGCGCTCCTGGAGCGCCCAGCCGGCCGCCATGGCCGCCAGGGAGACGGAAGCCAAGGTGGCCGAAAGCAGAGGTATGGCGCCGCCCATCAACCCCTCTGGCGCGTCCTGCGCCCGAATCACCTGCAGGATAGGCGCGCCGATTCGGCGTGTGAATCGGGGTCAGGAACCACGAACCTCACGAACCCCACGAACGTATCCCAAACCCGCTCATCCCGACGAAGGCCGGGACCCAGGACAGGTCTGAACAGGGTTCGCAACCAAAATGCCGCAGCCGCGCCGCAGTGGATGCTCGCCGCACCCACGGCGTCACTTGTCCTGGGTCCCGGCCTTCGCCGGGATGAGCGGGATCAATGAGCGTCCGCGAGGTCCGTGGTTCCTTTGCCCATCCGGTTCTAGGATGGCGGGATGTCGGTGCTCTATCCCATCGCCGCGACCGCCGAGGAGGCGCTGAAGGCTCCCAAGGGCCGGGCCGAGCGTGCGCGGGAGGCCCTGGCCCTGGCGGGCGGGGCCGAGGTGGAGTTCGTCCGCGAGTTCACCGGGCCGACGTTCGCCACCCGCGAGGCGGCCGAGGCGGCCTGGCCGGACGTGGTGGACCGGGAGGGGGCGCCGGCGGTCCAGCCCGAGGACCGCTTCTGCGAGCTGATGGAGACGATCGCGCCCGACCCCAAGGGCGGACGCGGCCAGGCCGAGCCGACCTTCGCGGCCGGCAGCCGCTGGCCCAAGCCGCGGCGGCTGCTGAAGACCGCCTGGCGGCTGCAGGTCAGCTACTGGAAGGTCGTGGATCCCGCCGCCCTGCCGAAGCTGCCCCAGGCCCGGGCGGCCCGGAAGAGCGACGACGCCCAGGCGCTGGACGCCAAGGCGCTGCGGGCCATGGCCCACCAGCCGCTGCAGCCGGTGAAGCCGCAGCAGCCCCTGGACATCGGCCTGTTCGAATACTCGCCGCCCGAGGCGCCGCACCTGACCATCCCCGATGAGTAAGACGCCCGCCGATTGGAGCGCCGCCCTGCCGCCGACGATGGAGGACTTCGTCGCCATGGCCGAGGCGGCGTTGAAGGCCCTGCCCGCCGAGTTCCGCGACGCGGTGGGCCAGGTGCAGATGCGGGTGCTCGAATTCGCCGAGGACGAGGTGCTGGACGAGCTGGGCATCGAGGACCCGTTCCAGCTGACCGGCCTCTACCAGGGCCCGGACCTGCGCAACCGCACCGTCTTCGATCCGTCGCCCCAGCCCTCGATGCTGTTCCTCTACCGGCGGGCCATACTGGACGAGTGGTGCGACCACGGCGGCGTGACCCTGGGCGAGCTGATCTCCCACGTCCTCGTCCACGAAATCGCCCACCACTTCGGCCTCTCGGACGACGACATCGATCGCGTCGAGGCGGGGGAGTAGGAAGAGGGAACCACGAACCTCACGAACCTCACGAACCCGCCCACCCCCCAACCGTCATCGGCCGGCATGTCCGGCCGATCCATGAACACGTTGCTTCTTCCGTGTGCATGGGTTCGCCCCCGCGTCGCGTCGCTGCGCGACCCGCCCGAGGGCAGGCTTCCAAGCCCGCGAATGACGGTGAAACAGGAAGCGCGTTCGTGAGGTTCGTGAGGTTCGTGGTTCTCCTTCCTTCAAGGGTGGATTTTCGCGCGCGAGCGGAGCATGCGTAGCCGCAAATTCTCCCAAGCGGCGAAGACGGAGAGAAGATCATGCGCGTGGGCGTCCCCAAGGAGATCAAGCCGAGCGAATACCGGGTGGGGCTGACGCCCTCGGCGGTGCGCGAATACGTGCACCGGGGCAATCACGTGACGGTTCAGGCCGGCGCGGGGCTCGGGGCGGGCTACGCCGACACCCTCTACAAGCGCGCCGGCGCCGAGATCGCCCACAGCGCCAAGGCGGTGTTCGAGGGCTCGGACCTGATCGTGAAGGTCAAGGAGCCCCAGAAGACCGAATGGGAGATGCTGGGGCCCCAGCACATCCTCTTCACCTATCTGCACCTGGCGGCCGACCCGGCCCAGACCGAGGGACTGCTGAGGAGCGGCTGCGCGGCGGTGGCCTATGAGACGGTGACCGACGACCGGGGCGGCCTGCCGCTGCTGGCGCCGATGTCGGAGGTGGCGGGGCGGATCGCGGTGTTCTCCGCCGCCGAGACCCTGCTCAAGCACAACGGCGGCATGGGGCTTTTGCTCTGCGGCGTGCCGGGCGTGGCGCCGGCGCGGGTGTGCATCCTGGGCGGCGGGGTGGTGGGGGCCAACGCGGCGGTGATGGCGGCGGGCCTCTCGGCCGAGGTGGTGGTGGTCGAGCGCTCGATCCCGCGCATGCGCCAGCTGGACGACATCTTCATGGGCCGGATCATCACCCGCTATTCGACCCTCGACGCCATCGAGGACGAGATCCTGAGGGCCGACGTGGTGATCGGGGCGGTGCTGACCGCCGGCGCGGCGGCGCCCAAGCTGGTGCGCAAGGAGCATCTGTCGCGGATGAAACCGGGGGCGGTGCTGGTGGACGTCGCCATCGACCAGGGCGGCTGCTTCGAGACCTCGCATCCCACCACCCACGAGAAGCCCACCTTCGTGGTGGACGGAGTGGTGCACTACTGCGTCGCCAACATGCCGGGCGCCGCGCCCCGCACCTCGTCCGAGGCCCTGAACCACGCGACCCTGCCCTTCGGCCTGCACCTGGCCGGCAAGGGCTTCGACGCCCTGAAGGAAGACCCCCACCTGGCCAAGGGCCTGAACGTCCTCAAGGGCAAGATCACCCACCCCGCGGTGGCGGAAGCGGTCGGCAAGCCGTTCTCGGATCCGTACGGGGTGTGGGGGAAGCGGTAGGGAAACCAGAACCCATCCCGCTCCCGCTCATCCCGGCGACGGCCTACCCCCACCACACGTATCGCCGGTGATGACCCACGCGCCCGCGGTCGCGCCGCCCCGTGGTGTTGCTGAGACTCCGGTTCCGACCTGTCCTGGGTCCCGGCCTTCGCCGGGATGAGCGGCGGTTGGGGCAGTCATCTTGACCCTTTCGGAGGGTCATCTTACCTCCTGGGCATGGCTGTTCGTCCGATCCTTTCCGTGCCGCATCCGATGCTGAAGCAGGTGTCGACGCCCGTCGAGGTCGTCGACGACGAGCTCAGGACGCTGATGGATGACATGCTGGAGACCATGTACGCCGCGCCCGGCATCGGGCTGGCGGCCGTGCAGGTGGGCGTGCCCCGGCGGGTGATCGTCATGGACCTGGCCCGCGACGACGAGCCCAAGGCGCCGCGCTATTTCATCAATCCCGAGATCACCTGGGCCTCGGAAGAGATGGCCGTCCGCGAGGAGGGGTGCCTGTCGGTGCCCGAGATCTACGACGAGGTCGAACGTCCGGCCCGGGTGGGCCTGAAGTACCTGAACTACCAGGGCGAGGCCGTGGAGGAGGACGCCGAGGGCCTGCTGGCCGTCTGCATCCAGCACGAGCTGGACCATCTGAACGGGGTGCTGTTCATCGACCACCTGTCGCGCCTCAAGCGCAACCGCGCCATCGCCAAGGTCAAGAAGGCGGCGAAGGAAGCCCAGGCGGCCTAAGCCGGGGCCATTCCCAAGATCCGCTCCGCGTTCGATTGCGGAGCCTTGGGTTCAGACCTGTCCTGGGTCCCGGCCTTCGCCGGGATGGGCGGTTGTGGAGAGGCCGCGGGGCCTAGCCCTTGTCCTTGTCGTCGTGGGTGGCGTCGTGGGCGGTTTCCTTGGCCTTGTCGCCGGCCTTGGAGAGCTCGACCTTGGCCTTTTCGGCGCCGACCTTCAGCTCGGCGCCGGTGTGCTTGGCGGCGACCTTGATGTCGGTCCCGAGCGCCTTCACCGCCGGAGAGTTCTTGATCTCGCTGCCGGCGGCCTTGAGGTCGCTGGAGGTCTTGTTGACGTCCGCCTTCGAGCACGCCACGCAGGACATGGCGATCAGGACGACCAGGATTGCGCGCATGGGCTTTCAGCTCCGTTCTCGCGCACAAACGGTCGGGCTGCGGCCAAGGTTCCGCTAGGGAGGGGAAGTGACCGCGAAGATCCTCGTCCTCGGCCGCTCGGGCCAGGTCGCGCGCGAGCTGGAGAAGATCGGCGCGCCCGAGGGCTTCAGCCTGGAGTTCGCCGGGCGGGAGCGGTTGGATCTCGGCGCCGCCGACCCCCGGCCGCTGCTGGAGGAGGTGCGGCCCGCCGCGGTGATCAACGCCGCCGCCTATACCGCCGTCGACAAGGCCGAGAGCGAGCCCGAGGCCGCCTACGCCCTGAACCGCGACGCCCCCGCCGCCCTGGCCAGGGCCTGCGCGGAAGCGGGCGTCCCCTTCGTCCACTTCTCCACCGACTACGTCTTCGATGGGACCAAGGCCGAACCCTACGTCGAGACCGATCCGGTGAACCCCACCGGCGTCTATGGCGCCAGCAAGGCCGCCGGCGAGGCCGAGGTGCTGGCCGCGGGCGGGCCGGCGATCGTGCTCAGGACCTCCTGGGTCTACAGCGCCTTCGGGTCCAACTTCGTGAAGACCATGCTGCGGCTCGCGGCGACGCGGGACGAGCTTGGCGTGGTGGCCGACCAACTGGGCCGCCCGACCTGGGCCGAGGACTGCGCGCGGGGCGCCCTGCGGGCCGCCCAGGCCCTGCTGGACCGCGAGGCCCGCGCCGCGGGGATCTTCCACCTGGCCGGCGCGGGCGACGCGACCTGGGCCGACTTCGCCGAGGCGATCTTCGCGCTTTCCGCCGCGCGGGGAGGGCCGGCCGCCCGGGTGAAGCGCATCGCCACGGCCGATTATCCGACCCCGGCCAAACGCCCGGCCAACTCCCGGCTGGATTGCGGCAGGATGAT
Organism: uncultured Caulobacteraceae bacterium; assembly: GCA_964614675.1. Lineage (GTDB taxonomy): Bacteria > Pseudomonadota > Alphaproteobacteria > Caulobacterales > Caulobacteraceae > JANWHQ01. The sequence continues at coordinate 5,736 of CAZTMF010000093.1, forward strand.
ATCAACCCTGAACTGGCCTATGCGGGACTGGCGCCAGAGCCTGGCCGCCTGTCTGGAAGAGTTGGAGACCGCCGCACCATGAAGGGCCCCCAATGAAGGGCATCGTCCTTGCCGGAGGCGCGGGCACGCGCCTGCACCCGGTGACCCGCGCGGTCTGCAAGCAGCTGCTGCCGGTCTACGACAAGCCGATGATCTACTACCCGGTCACCACCCTGATGCTGGCCGGGATCCGCGAGGTGCTGATCATCTCCACGCCCTCGGACCTGCCGATCATGCGCCGGGTGCTGGGCGATGGCAGCCAGTGGGGGATGAGCTTCGACTACGCCGAGCAGGCCGAGCCCCGGGGCCTCGCCGAGGCCTTCCTGATCGGCGAGCGGTTCATCGGCGGCAAGCCCTCGGCCCTGATCCTCGGTGACAACATCTTCTTCGGCCACGGCCTGTCGGACGTGCTGCAAACGGCCTCGCGGCTGAAGGACGGCGGGCGGGTGTTCGCCTACCGGGTCGCCGATCCGGAGCGCTACGGCGTGGTGGCGTTCGACGAGGCCGGCAAGGCGACCTCGCTGGAGGAGAAGCCCAAGAGCCCCCGTTCGGACTGGGCGGTGACGGGGCTCTATTTTTACGACAAGGACGTGGTGGACATCGCCAAGGCGGTGAAGCCCTCCCCGCGCGGCGAGCTGGAGATCACCGATGTGAACCGAGCCTATCTGGAGGCCGGCAGGCTCTCGGTGGAGAAGCTCGGCCGCGGCTTCGCCTGGCTGGACACCGGCACCCACGATTCCCTGCTGGAAGCCGCCGACTTCGTGCGCGCCATGCAGCACCGCCAGGGGGTCAAGATCGCCTGCCCCGAGGAGATCGCCCTGCTGCAGGGCTGGATCGGCCCCGACGAGGTGGCGGCCATCGCCCGGACCATGAGCAAGACCGACTACGGCAAGTATCTGCTGGAGCTGGCCAAGGAGCACCGCTCTCCGGCGTCGTAGCGAAAGGAAAGTTTCTCGGCTTCGGCTCGCTTCTCGCGTCACCCTTTCCGCGGGTGTAGCGTTCTTGGGACTCGGCTCCCCCGAAGTCAGAGGCTGACCACATGAAAAAACCCCTGGCGCCGCCGCCGGTGCGGTCGGCCCTGGACCTGATCGGTTCCACCCCGATGCTGGAGCTGACGGCGCTGGATACGGGGCCGTGCCGGCTGTTCATCAAGCTCGAGAACCAGAACCCCGGCGGGTCGATCAAGGACCGCATCGCGCTCTCGATGATCGAGGCGGCCGAGAAGGACGGGCGGCTGAAGCCGGGGGGGGTGATCATCGAGGCGACCGCCGGCAACACCGGCCTGGGGCTCGCGGAAGTGGCGGTGCCCAAGGGCTACAAGCTGATCCTGGTGGTGCCCGACAAGATGGCGCGGGAGAAGATCCTGCACCTCAGGGCCCTGGGCGTCGAAGTGCGCCTGACCCGCTCGGACGTGCACAAGGGCCATCCGGACTACTACCAGGACATCGCCGAGGCCCTGGCCAAGACCACGCCCAACTCGGTCTTCATCAACCAGTTCGTGAACCCGGCCAATCCGGCCGCCCACGAGCAGCACACCGGCCCCGAGGTCTGGGAGCAGCTGGAGGGCGACGTCGACGCGGTGGTGGTGGGCGTGGGCTCGGGCGGCACCCTGACGGGCCTCGGCCGCTTCTTCCGCAAGGTCTCGCCCAAGACCCAGATGATCCTGGCCGACCCGGAGGGCTCGATCCTGGCGCCCCTGGTCCAGACCGGCGAGACGCCGAACCACGTCGGCTCCTGGGCCATCGAGGGCATCGGCGGGGACGTGGTGCCGGTCAACTGCGACCTGTCGCTGGTGGCCAAGGCCTATTCGATCGGCGACGAGGAGAGCATCGAGATCGCGCGGGACCTGCTCCGCGAGGAGGGGGTGCTGGCCGGCTCGTCCACCGGGACGCTGCTGGCCGCGGCCCTGCGCTGGTGCCGCGAGCAGACCGAACCCAAGCGGGTGGTCACCTTCGCCTGCGACCGCGGGGACAAGTACCTGACCAAGGTCTACAACGACCTCTGGGTGGCGGCGCAGGGCTACACCGACCGTGAGGCCCAGGGCGACGTCTCCGACCTGATCGGCAAGCGCTACGGCGAGGGCGGGGTCGAGACCGTACGCCCCGAGGACACCCTGCTGACCGCCTATAACCGCATGCGCTCCTCCGACATCAGCCAGCTGCCGGTGGTGGAGGCCGGCAAGCTGGTGGGCATCGTCGACGAGAGCGACATCCTCAGCGCCGTGGAAGGCCATTCCGGCGGCCGCGAGGGCGGCTTCGCCTGCGAGGTCCGGACCGCCATGACCTCAAACCTGAAGACCCTGCAGTCCCACGCCCCGCTCTCGGCCCTGAAGCCGATCTTCGACCGGGGCGAGGTGGCCGTGGTGATGGACGGCGAGGAGTTCCTGGGCGTGATCACCCGCGTCGACCTGATCAACCACCTGAGGCTCACCGGCGGATGACCGACGCTCCCAAGAACCGCCTGCACTTCTCCACCCGCGCGGTGCACGCGGGCCAGTCGCCCGACCCGTCGACCGGGGCGGTGATGGTCCCGATCTACGCCACATCCACCTATGCCCAGGCGAGCCCGGGCGTGCACAAGGGATACGAGTACGCCCGCTCGCAGAACCCCACGCGCTTCGCCTTCGAGCGCTGCGTGGCCGACCTGGAGAACGGGACGGCGGCCTTCGCCTTCGCCTCGGGCCTGGCGGCCGAGGCGGCGATCCTGGAGCTGCTGTCGGCGGGCGATCACGTGATCGCCTCGGAAGACCTCTATGGCGGCACCTTCCGGCTGCTGGACAAGGTCCGTAAGCGGACGATGGGGCTGGGCGTCGATTTCGCAGACCTGCGCGACCCGGAGGCGGTGAAGGCCGTCATCACGCCGAAGACCAGGATGCTGTGGGTCGAGACGCCCACCAACCCGACCCTGCGCCTGGCCGACCTGGACGCCCTGGCCGCCGTCGCCAAGGCGCACGGCCTGATCTCGGTGGCCGACAACACCTTCGCCAGCCCCTATGTGCAGCGGCCGCTGGAACACGGCTTCGACATCGTCGTGCACTCCACCACCAAGTACCTGAACGGCCATTCCGACATGGTTGGCGGCTGCGCCATCGTCGCCCGGCCCGACCTGGCCGAGCAGCTGAAGTTCCTGCAGAACGCCACCGGAGGGATCTCGGGCCCCTTCGACAGTTTCCTGGCGCTCCGTGGACTGAAGACCCTGGCGCTGCGCATGGAGCGGCATTGCGCCAGCGCCCTGAAGATCGCCCGCTGGCTCGAGGGCCGGCAGGGGGTGCGGCAGGTGACCTATCCGGGCCTGGAGAGCCATCCGCAGCACGCGCTGGCCAGGCGCCAGATGGCTGGCGGCTTCGGCGGCATGATCGCGCTGGAGCTCGACCGCGACCTCGAGGGCGCCCGCCGGTTCCTGGAGCGCACGCGCCTCTTCACCCTGGCCGAGAGCCTGGGCGGCGTCGAGAGCCTGATCGAGCATCCGGCGATCATGACCCACGCCTCGATACCGCCGGCCCAGCGGGCCGAGATCGGCATCTCGGATTCCTTCGTGCGCCTGTCGGTGGGGATCGAGGACGCCGACGACCTGATC
>CAZTMF010000094.1:0-9310 GCA_964614675.1 uncultured Caulobacteraceae bacterium
GCCTTCTGCAGGATGTTGACCGTGCGGTTCACCGCCCAGGTGGAGGCGAAGGGGCCGAAATAGTCGCCGGGGATGGAGTGCAGGCCGCGGTGCTTGCGGATCTGGGGCGCAGGCGTGTCGCGGCGGATCAGGATCTCGGCGAAGGACTTGTCGTCGCGCAGCACCACGTTGAAGCGGGGCTTCAGCCGCTTGATCAGGTTGGACTCGAGGAGCAGGGCCTCGGTCTCGGTGCGGGTGGTGGTGAACTCCATCGCCCGGGTCAGGGCGACCATGGCCCCGATGCGGTTGGTGTGGAACCGGCCCTGGGCGTACTGGATCACCCGCTTCTTCAGCGAGCGCGCCTTGCCGACATAGAGCGTCTCGCCGCCGTCGCCCAGCATGCGGTAGACGCCGGGCTTGTCGGGCAGGCGGCGGGCCTCCTCGGCGATCAGGGCCATGCCCGAGAGCGCCGGTGGGGCGGTCTCGAGGGTGTCGTCGGTCATACCAACGGGATATAGGACGGAATCGGGCGTTGCGCCTGTCCCCTCAAGCCTCGCGCATCCCCGCTCATCTCCGCTCATCCCGGCGAAGGCCGGGATGAGCGGATCTGAAATCAGCCCTTGGTGCCGGTGAAGGTCCCGTCCATGCCGGCGACGCTGATCTTGCCGTCGATGGCGGTGTCGGATTTCACATTGCCCGCGTAGTCGAGCTTCAGGGGCATGTCGCCGAAGGAGACGTTGTAGCTCCAGGCGGCCGTCGAGCCGTCCACCTTGCCGGTGGTGGCGGCCGGCTTCTCGACCGCTTCGGGATCGGTGCGGTTGCAGGTTCCCGACAGGTCGGCGCCGGACTGCTTCAGGTCGCAGCTGACGTGGATGGTCATGCCGCCGACGCTGACCACCAGCTTCCAGGCGCCGGACAGGTCGGCGGCGCTGGCCAGGCCCGGCAGGGCCAGGGCGGCGGCCGCGGCGGCGGCGAGGATCGATAGCTTTTTCATCTTGAATTCCCCCAAAAAATGCGCCCGCGGCGCCCCCAACCTCCGCTCATCCCGGCGAAGGCCGGGACCCAGGACAAGTGACGCCGGGGATGAAGCAGGAACCCGCGGCGGCGGCGCTGAGGCTTGTTGCTGCATGCCCGCTTCCGACCTGTCCTGGGTCCCGGCCTTCGCCGGGATGAGCGGTTTTTTGAATCAGCCCTTGGTCCCGGTGAAATCGAGGTCCATGCCGGCGACGCTGACCTTGCCGGCGATGGCGGTGTCGGACTTCAGGGCGCCGGAGTAGTCCAGGTGCAGCTGCATGTCGCCGAAGGAGACGTCGTAGCTGAACTTGACGTTCGAGCCGTCCACCGAGCCGGTGATGTTCGATGGCTTGGCGGGCGATCCGTCCGGGGTCGCGTCGGCCGCCACGCAGGTTCCGGTCAGGGCGGCGGCGGCCTGGGTGAAGCTGCAGTTGGTGTGATAGGTCATGTCGCCGACGACGGTCGCCAGCTTCCAGGCGCCGGAGGCGTCGGCCGCATTGGCGAGGCCGGGCAGGCTAAGCGCGCAGGCCACGGCCGCGCCGATCAAGAGCTTGTTCATGAGGTTTCCTCCCTTTTGGGAGACCCTAATCGCGCGCCTCGGCTACGGCAACGCTTCGCTGAGGGCGGTCTCCTCGGCCCGGATACGGATCCAGAGGACCGCGGCGTTCAGCACGGTGAAAACCAGGCCAAAGGCGACGAGGCCGAAGGCCAGGGGCAGGACCAGGATCTCGCCCGCGACCACCGCATAGTTGGGATGGGGGATCAGGCGATAGGGACCCCGCCGCACCAGGGCCTCGCCCGGCAGCACGATGATGCGGGTGGTCCAGCGCTCCCCCAGCGTCGCCAACACCCAGAGGCGCCCGGCCTGCAGCGCCGCGAAGACCGCGAGCCAGGGGATGGAGACCGGCCGGTCCCAGGCCAGCAGCCAGAGGCCGGCCAGCCAGGCGGCGTGCAGGCCCACGATCAGGGGATAGTGGCGGGCGCCGGACTCGCGGGCGCCCCTGGCCAGGAGCCGGCGGGTGTTGCGCCGGGCCCAGACCAGCTCGGCCCCGCGCTCGAGGGTGACCAACGCCAGGACGGCGATGGAGAGGATCATGCCGCCGTCAGGGCGAGGCCGCTGGCGCTGAAGCCGGGGCCGAGGGAGCTCAGGAACAGCCGGCCCTCGGGCCTGCGCTTCAGCACCCGTTCCAGCACGAACAGCACCGTGGGCGCGGACATGTTGCCGAAGTCGGCCAGCACCTCGCGCTCGAGGTCGAGCGAGCCCTGGCCGAGGCCGAGGGCGCCTTCCAGGGCCTGGACCACCTTGGCGCCGCCCGGATGGCAGACGAAGCGGCCCACGTCCTCGCGCTGGAGGCCCATGCGCCCCAGGATGCCATCGGCCGCGGCGCCCATGCGCCGGCGCACGAAGGGCGGGATGGCCTGGGCGAAGATGACGCCGAAGCCCGACGGGTCGACGTTCCAGCCCATGATGTCCAGGGTGTCGGGCCAGGTGTGCTGGCCGCCGCCTTCGACGCGCCAGTCCCCCTCCTCGCCCGCGCGCAGCACGCAGGCCGCGCCGCCGTCGCCGAACAGGGCGGTGGCCACGATGTTGGCCTTGGTCAGCTCGTCCAGGCGAAACGCAAGCGAGCAGAGCTCGATGGTGACGAAGAGCACGGTCGATCCCGGCCGCCCCGCGGCCAGGCGCGCCGCCAGGGACAGGCCCGAGACCCCGCCGGCGCAGCCCAGGCCGAACACCGGGACCCGCTCGACGTCGGTGCGGAAGCCCATGCGGGTCAGGACCCGGGCCTCGAGGCTGGGGGTGGCGATGCCGGTGGAGGAGACGGTGACGATTGTATCCACTTGAGCGGGCTGTACGAGCGCCGCGGCGAGGGCGGCGGTCGCGCCCTCGACGAACAGGGCCTCGGCGGCGGCGAGATAGGCGGCCGTCCGCTCGGGCCAGCCCTGGGGTTGGAAGTACCAGTCCAGGGGCTGGGCCAGGCGCCGCTCGCGGATGCCGGTGTTGGCGAACACGGCGGACAGGCGCTCGAACTCGTCGAAGCGGCCGGCGAACATGTCGCGGGCGATCTCGACGGCGTCGGTCTGCAGGAGGGCGTTGGGCGGGGCCGCCGTGGCCAGGGACATGAGGCTGACGGTGGAGGTCATCTCACATCCCTGGCTTTAGGGCGCCGGCGGCGAGGGGCGGTCACCGCCGGCAGCTGTGGAAAGTACGCGCCGTGAAATGAACCTGAGGCAACGAGCAGTTGGGGCATCTGTCAGCAACCCTGGCCCCCATGGGTAGTTCCATCCCGACGGGCCGGCGTTCAACCGCTGGGGCCTCTCAAGGGTCCAGACTCCATCGACCCAGCATCTTGCCTTGGTATTCGTCGCGGGCGCAGCAGCTGCTTGTCCGTGTGGTTCGTGAGGTTCGTGGTTCTCTTCGGAGAGCCTGAGCCGCGTCCTCGATCCAAAGATCCAACCACGAACCTCACGGACCTCGCGAACGGGACTCGGATCCACTGAGCCTCACGCTCGAACGTGGCCGCCGACCTGTCCTGGGTCCCGGCCTTCGCCGGGATGAGCGGGAATTAGGTGCGGCCCCTACCCCGCCCATTCCCAGTGCCAGGGCTCGTAGGGATAGGGCAGGAAGCCGTATTGCGCGGCGTGGGCGACCAGCCAGCGGTAGGCCAGGGTGCGGGACTGGTAGAGGCGGTTGTCGTCTTCGGTGGAGGTGGGATCGCGTCCCGGGGCCGCCCCGACATAGAGATCGAAGGCCAGTCCCGTGCGGTGGGCCGAGCAGTTGGCGCGGGTCAGGTTGAAGCAGGCCGGGCCGGGCGGGCAGTCGGTCCCATCCGCCTGGGGGGCGCGGAAGCCCGAGATGATCTTGAGGGCCTGGGGATCGCTCCGGATGGCCGGGGCGTCGGCCCGCGCCGCGGCCAGCATGGTCCTGAAGGCCTGGAGCGCCTTGCTCGCGGCCATGATCGTGGTCTGTCCGGCGAAGGTCTCGTCCGGCCGCGCCAGCTCCAGTTCGCTGGCCGCCGGCGGGGGCGGACAGCCGGTGTTCATCGCCTGGACGAAGGGGCGCCGGCGCAGCATCCCGACCCACAGGGTCTGGAAGCCCTGGGCGTCCATCCGGCCGCTGGCCGGGAGGCCGTGGGCCGCCTGCCAACGCGCGAGCGCGGCGGCGAACCCTTCGCTGTCGGCCGGGCAGGCCGAGGCGAGCTCGCGCCCGACCAGGGGGGCGTAGATCTCCCAGCCGAACATCTCCCTGCCGGACAGGGGCCAGGCGAGATCGTGGAGGGAGGCGGCGTTGGCCTGGGCGATGGGGGTCCAGGGGCCGGGTTGCACGCAGCTCGCGGGCGCGACCTCGCCGGTGGCGAGGGGCGAGGGCGTGGTGGCCGCGCCCGTCCGGGGGCTTTCGGGTCCGCCGGCCAGCCAGCGCACCCCAATGGCCCCGAGGGCGACGACCGACAGGATGACCACGAGCCATCGCACGGCCGCGAGGCCGCGGCCCCGGCGCACTTGCCGTCCCCCCGCCGGGTTGGGCTCAGGTGATCCGCTTCACGCTCACCGGATCGCTGGCGGGGAAGCTCTCCTCGATGCCTTCGTCGAGCAGGTCTTCCTGGCGCTCATGCGGGGGTTTCCAGGCGGCGCCGTCCACGCCGTGCGCGACGCGAATGGCCTCGCCCGCCCGCCGGCCGCGCACGAAATCCCAGCCCTGGCGGAGGCCGGCCCGGACGCGCGGGATCGCCAGCAGCGTCCCGCCGACCGCCACGCCGACGACGGCGACCGAGACGATCAGGGGAAGCCGGGAGGACCGCTTGTCGCGGCCGAGGACGCTCTTGATCTGGCGCTGGAGCTCGCCGCTCAGATCCTTGACCTGGTCGATCTCGCGGCGGCTGAGGCGCGCGAGGGACTTGCGGGTATCGCGATCGACCATGCCGTCGCGGCGCTGGCGAAGGGCGCCGCTCAGATCCTTGGCGCGGTCGAGCTGGAGCCGGGTGAAATCCGCGGTGGCGCCGCTCAGGTCGCGGGCCACTCCGGACAGCGAGCTGATCTTATCGGGGAGTGTGCGGGCGAGGGCTTGCATGGGGTAGCTCCGTTGTCTGGGGCTTAGCTGGAACGCAGAGACCGCGGCGATGATCCACCGTCATCGCGGACGACGTGCGCGCCTCGCGTGGAGGTTTGAGCTGCTGGGTCCCGGATCGCCGCTTTCGCGACGTCCGGGATGACGAAGTCGATAGAACCGTGGTCTTGTTCCAGCGGGCCATTCGGGGAGCGGGACGATGAGAACCAAGCACACAGCCATGCTGGCGGCGGTCCTGGCGCTGGCGTCGGGCCAGGCGGCCCTGCCCCAGACCGCGGCCAAGCCCGGCGCCGCGCCGCCGCCGCCCGATCCGTGCGCGCCCAGCCAGTACGCCAAGGACGACTATTTCCCGGCGCCGGCCTTCCCGGGCCAGACCCGGGCGCCCCGGCCGGCGCGGACCGAGGCCTTCAAGGTCGAGACCCTGGCCGGCGGCCTGGAGCGGCCGATCGCCCTGGCGTTCCTGGGCGATGGCCGGATCCTGGCGTCCTCGGCGCCCGGCCTCAGGCTGATCGACCGGGACGGCAAGGTTTCGGCGCCCCTGGCCGGGGGACCGGCCGCGCTGGACGCCTACGACTTCGCGCTCGATCGCAACTTCGCGTCCGACCGGACCATCTACTTCATCTACCGGGCGCCCAATCCCGCCGAGGTCGTGCCCGAAGGCCGCCGGCCGGTGGGCATCGGACGCGTGGCCCGCGCCCGGATCTCGGCCGACTGGACCAGGCTCGAGGACGTGAAGACCATCTTCGAAGGCGTCTATCCGCGCCGCATCCTGCAGACGCCCGACGGCGACCTGCTGGTCAGCACCATGGACGCCACCGGCGCCAGCGCCCAGCAGCTGGGCGAGCTCGCCGGCAAGATCATCCGGATCAACGGCGACGGCTCGGCGTCCGCCGGGAACGCCTTCGCCAAGACCCCGGGCGCGCGGCCCGAGATCTTCACCCTGGGCCATCGCGATCCCGACGGCCTGACCCTCGACAAGGCGAGCGGCCAGGTCTGGCTGACCGAACACGGCCCGCGCGGCGGCGACGAGCTGAACCGGATCCAGGGCGGCCTGAACTACGGCTTCCCGACCATCTCCTACGGCCGCCAGTACGACGGCCAGCTCATCAACGGCGGACAGACCGCCCAGCCGGGCCTGGAGCAGCCGGTCTATTTCTGGGACCCGGACATCGCCCCCTCGGGACTGACAGTCTACCGCGGGGACATGTTCCCCGCCTGGAAGGGGGACATCTTCATCGCCTCGCTGGTCGGCAAGACGCTGGTGCGGCTGGCCATGAAGGACGGCAAGGTCGCGGGCGAGGAACCGGTGCTGTCAGGCCGCTGCGAACGCTACCGCGACGTCACCCAGGGCCCCGACGGCGCGCTCTACGTCCTGACCGACGGCCCGGCCGCGGCCGTCCTGCGAGTGAGCAGGCGGTGATTGGGGTTCCCCTCCGTCCGGGATGACGAACTTTATTTGGAAGGGGGCGCTAGCCGCGGGGCCTATCGCTCTTGCGCGGCCCGAAGCGCTTCGGCTTGTCCTTGCCCTTGGCCTTGCCGACGATTTCCTTGAGCTTCACTGCCTGCAGCATGGACAGGGCCTGGCCGGGTCCGCCCTTTTCGGGGTCGCCGAAGGCGCGGCCATAGGTCTTCACCCGCTGCTCCACCGAGCCCAGGAACTCGCCCTCCCAGTCCGACAGCTTGACCCCCGCCCGCGCGGCGATCCGCTGGGCCTTGCGAAGCGCATTCAGCGCCTGGCGCTTGGCCTGCTCCTTCGGATTGGGCGGGCTGCGCTTCACCGATCGCCGATGGCGGACAGGTAGAGGTCGAGCAGGGCTTCCTCCTCCTGCATCTTGGCGCGGTCCTGCTTGCGGTAGCGGATCACCTTGCGCAGGATCTTGACGTCGAAGCCGTTGCCCTTGGCCTCGGCGTAGACCTCCTTGAGGTCGGCGGTGACCGCGGCCTTGTCCTCCTCCAGACGCTCGATGCGCTCGATGATGGTCTTCAACTGGCTCTGGGCTGTGCCGGACAGGACATCGTTGGCGACGGCGGCGTCGGACATGAAACACTCCAGATGCAGGGGGGACTCGCGGCGGCGACCCTAGCGGGGCGCGCGGCCGGCCTCAACCGCGACCGAGCGAAGCGCCCACAACTACTTCCCTCCCCCTGAGACGGGCTAGCTGATCCTCACCGCCAGTTCGCGCAGCGATTCTTCCGGGACCGCGCGGCTCCAGGCCGTTGCGGCGGCGACCAGGGCGGCGGCCATATCAGCGGCCCCGCGCTCCGGCTTCGGCGCCAGTCCCTCCAGCGTCTCCATCAAGAGCCGCTCGGCGGCGAACTCGGCCTTGCGGACCTGTTCGCGCAGGGCCTCGCGGGCCTCGGCGTTGACCAGGGGCGCCGGGGTCTTGAGGTTGCGGCGGGCGGCGCGCAGGGGCCGGGTGGCGGCGCCCTCCCAGTGCTGGGCCAGGGCGGCGCCTTTTTTCAGGATCTCCTGGGAGAGCGGGCGACCCTCGTGGGCGGCCCAGGCGGCCCAGAGCAGATAGGCGACGCACTGGCCGTGGCTGTCCTGCAGGCCCGTCAGCGCGGCGTCGACGCCGTCCTTGCCATGGACGGCGACCGCCCAGTCCCAATAGCTCGTCATGCCTCGCCTCCGATCGGGCCGACGTCGCGGCCCCAGCGGCGCACCGCCCGCCAGTCCAGGCCGAACAGGTCGAGCGCCCGGCCCACCGACTGGTCCACCATCTGCTCCACGCTCTGGGGCTCGGCGTAGAAGGCCGGCAGGGGCGGGGCGATGGTCGCCCCCATCTCGGCCAGGCGCACCATGGTGCGCAGGTGCCCCAGGTGGAACGGGGTCTCGCGGATCATCAGGACCAGGGGCCGGCGCTCCTTCAGGGCCACGTCGGCGGCGCGGGTGATCAGGTTGGCGGTCACGCCGGTGGCGATCTCGCTCATGGTTCTGACCGAACAGGGGGCGATCAGCATGCCCAGCGCCTTGAACGAGCCCGAGGCGATGGCGGCGCCGACGTCGCCGACCTGATAGGAGGCCGTGGCGCGGGCGGCGAGGTCGGAGGGGTGAAGGCCCGCTTCCTGCTTCAGGGTCAGGGCCGCCGAGCGGCTCATGACCAGGTGGCTCTCGACCCCGAGCTCGGCCAGGGCGTCCAGGGCGCGCAGGCCATAGACCACGCCGGAGGCGCCGGTGATGCCGACCACGAGCCGATCCGCCTGCACATCAGGCATGTTCCGTTCCCTCAGGGCCGCGCAACCCTTTGTGACATGACGCCCAAACCGGATGGTGCTTAGCTCGGATCGTCAACAGCATGGAGTCGCAACATGGCCATCGAAGCCCGCATCCGTGAGCTGGACGCCCGTCATCGCAGCCTCGAAGAGCTGATCGAAGACGAGATGAGCCACCTCTCCTCGGATGACCTTCGGGTTCGAGAGCTGAAGCGACAGAAGCTCAGGCTCAAGGAAGAGATGGAAGCCCTGCGCGCCCAAGCGCACTAGGCCCCTCTCTCGTCATACCGGCGAAGGCCGGCGCCCGCTACCGCCCCCGCTTGCAGAGCGGGGGAGGGGGACCGCACGCCGAGGCTCACGCAGTGGGCCGTAGAGCGGGTGGTGGAGGGGGCGAGCCCCACTCACTGAGTCGCAGCTGCGGCTCTGCGGCCGGCAACTTGCCCCCTCCACCACCCGCTCTACGGCCGGCTCGCGCCGGCCTCGGCGAGTGGTCCCCCTCCCCCGTTTCTGCCGAAACAGGGGAGGTGGCGATCAGGCGTCGAGGTCCTCGGAGACTTCGACGGCCTCCTCCTCGGCGCCGGTCTCGGACGCCGGCAGAAGGCTTGCCCCATCTTCGGTCTTGCCCTTGCGCGCGTCTTCGCGGGCCCGCTTCTCGGCCGCGCGGCGGACGATGGCGTCGAGCTCGAGCTGGGTCGACAGGCCCAGCGTCACCGGGTCCACCGGCTTGATGGCGGCCGAGTTCCAGTGGGTGCGGTTGCGCACCTGGTCGATGGTGGCCTTGGTGGTGCCGAGCAGCTTGGCGACCTGGCTGTCGGGAATTTCCGGGTGGTTGCGCAGGAACCAGGCGATGGCGTCCGGCCGGTCCTGGCGGCGCGACACCGGGGTGTAGCGCGGCGCCTTCTTGTGCGGCTTCAGCAGCTCGGCGTGGCGGCTCTTCTGGGCCTTCATCCGGTACTTCGGATTGGCGCCCGCGCGGTCGAGCTCCTCGCGGGTGAGCTGGCCGTTGGCGATCGGGTCGGCGCCGCGGATGTCGCGCGCCAC
>CAZTMF010000095.1:0-6343 GCA_964614675.1 uncultured Caulobacteraceae bacterium
TGTGCAGGGTCTGGGAGGCGTAGGTGGTCATGTAGAGCAGCACATAGGTCGAGGTCGTGAAGCTCATGATCATCATGAGCCCCAGCACGACCGGCCTGACCTGGGCGCGCCAGCCGGGGCCCGGAGTGGCCCGGGCGTGCTCGTGGTGGTGGAGGGTCTCGGGCAGGCTGCGCCGCAGGACGAGGCCGAAAGGCAGGACCAGGGCGCCGATCCCGAAGGCGATGCGCCAGCCGAAGGCGTCCAGCTGGCCGGGCGTCAGGATGTGCGCGAGAAGCAGGCCCATGGTCGCGCCCACGAGGGACGCCACCGACTGGCTGGCGCTCTGCCAGGAGCCGACCAGGCCGCGGCTCGTCGGCCGCGCGGCCTCGATCAGGAAGGCGGTGGTGGGGCCGACCTCCCCGCCGAGGGCGAAGCCCTGGACCAGCCGGCACAGCACGAGCAGCAACGGCGCCGCCGGCCCGATCATGGCGTATGGCGGGATCATCACCAGCCCCAGCATGCCCAGGCCCATCAGGGTGAAGCTCAGCAGCATGGCCGGCTTGCGGCCCACCCGGTCGCCGATGCGGCCGATCACGATCGCCCCGATCGGCCGGCCGACAAAGCCCACCGCGAAGGTGAGCAGAGACATCATCAGGCTCTCGAAGGCGGTGTGCGAGGGGAAGAAGGTGCGGCCGAGTTCGGCGGCGAACAGGGCGTAGGTGGTGAAGTCGTAGAATTCCAGCGCATTGCCGACCACAGCCGCCGCCACCTGGCGGGCGGGGACCTGCGGATGCGCGGCCGCGGTTGCGGCCTCCTCATGGGCTGACGCCTCAGTCACGGCTCTCCCCTCACGCGACTGACGCGCATTGAAGTCTACTGGATTGGTAGGAGAAACGCCTAGCGTCAAGCTCAGACATTGACCGCGAACGGACGAGGGGCCTTCTGGCTCCATGCGTTCCGTCTGGCCCGCGCTCTGCCTCGTCCTGCTGCTCGCCGCCTGCGCGACGCGGCCGCCTGAGCCCCTGCCGCCGGCGCCGCCGGGACCGGCCGCCCTGCAGCAGCAGATCGACGATCTCGCCCGGGGTTTCGACGGGCGGGCGGGGATCGCCGTCCAGGACGTGACGGGCGGCTGGGCCGTCGGTCACGACGCCGAGGCGCTCTATCCGCAGCAGAGCGTCGCCAAGCTCTGGACAGCGCTGACCGTGTTCGACGCGGTCGAGCGGGGGCGGATGAAGCTGGATGATCCGGTGCTGGTCACCCGGGCCGACATGAGTGTGTTCAACCAGCCGATCCAGAAGCTGCTGACCGACGAGGGCTACCGGACCACCATCGATGGCCTCTTGGTCCTGGCCCTGGCCCGAAGCGACAACGCCGCCAACGACATCCTGCTGAAGCGCGTCGGCGGGCAGGGCGCCGTGCGCCGGGCGCTCACGGCGCGCCACATCCTGGGCATCCGCGCGAGCCCGCCCGAACAGGTGCTGGAGAGCCACGTCGCCGCCGTGCGCTGGCGGCCGGAGTACTCCTTCGGCCAGGCCTTCTGGACGGCGCGGGACAAGGTTGCGATGCCCAAACGGATCAAGGCCTTGCAGCGCTATCTTGACGACCCGGCGGACGGCGCGAGCCCCCGCGCCATCACGGATGCGCTCGCGCGGCTGGAGCGCGGCGAACTGCTGGGTCCCGCCATGACCGCACGCTTCCTGGAGATCCTGGGCCAGACCGACACCGGCCCCGCGCGCCTGCCCGCGGGCCTCGGGCCCGGCTGGCGGATCGCCCACAAGACCGGCACCGGCCAGGACCTCGGCGACCTCTCCACCGGCTACAACGACGTGGGCCTGATCACAGCGCCGGACGGCCATGTCTATGCTTTAGCGGCGATGATCGCCTCGACCCGCCGCCCGATCCCCGAGCGGCAGACGCTGATGTCGGCGGTGACGCGAGCGGTGGTCGAAGAGCACGACGAGCCGCGGAACTGAGGATCCACGAGGCCGCAGCCTCGCCTCGCGAAGCAAGCAATCCTGACCTTATGTCAGGTTATGTTGACACGTCGAGTCGGACGCATATAGTCAGGTTTACCTGACACAAAGACAGGTCCGCATGACATGAACAACCGGCTCAAGGTCCTGCGCGCCGAGCGCAACTGGAGCCAGGCCGAGCTGGCCCTGCGGCTCGACGTGTCGCGTCAGGCGGTCAACGCGATCGAGACCGGCAAGCACGATCCCTCGCTGCCGCTGGCCTTCCGCATCGCACGCCTTTTCAAACTGTCGATCGAGGAGGTTTTCGATGATGGCCAAGGGTGAACACGGGCAGCCGTATCGGCCGCCGGAACTGAAGACCGCTGCGCTGCCGGTGCTGCTGGGACTGTTGGCGGTGTGCTTCTCGGTGAATGACCTGCTCGCCGCGACGGCGCTCCCGGAGTCACGGGCGTGGCAGCCACTGGCCGTTCTCGCGATGAACCTGGTCATGGTCGGCGCGATCTGGGCCTTGTCGAGGCTCAAGCCGTCGTTAGTGAAGGCTGCTGCGCTGTCGCTGCTGTTGGGAGCCATGGCGTTTGCGGGCTTCAGCGTGGCCGTCACCATCTTGAAGGTCCTGGTCGCCACGAAGACGCTCTCGGGGCCATGGACCTGGCAGACGACCGTCGTCTTCGCGGCGAACCTGCTTATCGGCGTCGGCGCGATCGGGAGCTTCCTGTGGCTCAAGCCGTGGAATGGCTGGAGAGGCGGGCGCGAGCCGGTCTCGCCGGCGACCCGCAGGTCGAACAGGTACTACTGGCTGAAGGAATTGCTTGGCGCGCTGGCGATGCTGGCGCTGTTCCTCGGCGCCTTCAGCAAGGAGCAGCCGTTCGCGATAGTGTCGAACAGCCCTGTCCCGGCGTGGATCGCCGTGGTGGCGATCACGAGTTGGCTGCTGGCGAGAGTGCTCCGGGAATGGTGGCGCTCCAGCGCCGACGAGCACGAGCGGCGAGCCAGCGACTTTGGCAGGAACGCCGCGGCCGGCGTGTTTCTGGCCGTGACGCCCGCCTGGTGGGTTGCTGCGCGCGCCGGCCTGGCGCCTCAGCCGGACGCGATGGCGCTCTGGATACTCACCATGGTGGCCTCGACCATCGGCTGGTCCTGGCGCCGATACCACTGAAAGGCGGCGTCACTCGAAACGGCCTGGGCGCGGCAGCTCCAGATAGACGCTGTCGCACCACTCCCCGGCGATGCGCCAGGTCCGTTCGGCCCGGCGGGTCTCGTGGAATCCCAGGCGATGCAGCAGGGCGATGGAGCGCTCGTTGCGCGGATCCACGTCGGCGGTGAGGGCGGCCACATCGAACCCCTCGAAGACCCGGGCGATCGCCGCCTCCAGCGCCTCGCGCGCCAGGCCCCGGCCCCAGAGGTCGGGATGCAGGATGTAGCCGACCTCGGGCAGGCGCCAGCAGCCCGCCTTGCCGACAGCGCGGCCCTCGAACTCGATGACGAAGTCGCAGCTCTCGTCTTCTGGCGCCTCGATCATGCCCTGGACGAAGCGGCGGGTCTCCTCGAGGCCATCGTGAGGCGGCGATGACCAGAATCGCATCGCACGCGGGTCGCGGAACACCTCGAACAGGGGCTCGGCGTCCTCCAAGCGGGCCGGCCGCAGGCGAAGCCGCGGCGTCAGGATCTCGTCTGGAGGGGGCAGGTGGTCCTCAGTCGAAGAAGGCGATGGTCCGGATCTCGATCGACATGCGCGGTGGGGCGCCGGGCTGGGAGGTCGGATCCTCGAAGGCGGTGTGGGCGGTCAGGTGCGGCCGGTCCATCTCGCTGTCGAAGATCTTGAAGGCCAGAACCTCGCTGGGCTGCATGGCCGGGAAGTAGTTCCAGCGCTGGTCCGGATTGTAGGCCAGGTTGAAGCCCGAGTAGGGGCTGGGTTCGCCGTTCTTCTCGGCGATGACGGTGGGGATCAGGTCGCCGCGCGAGACGGTGGTCGCGTCGCAGACGGCCAGGGGCATGCGCTCGACCGGCCGGATCGGCCGCCAGAGGTTCATGTTGATCATGCGCTTCTTCAGGAGGCGCTTGGCGTCGCCCGGCCTCAGGGCGCGCACCCAGTGCTCCACGGTGGGGCCGTCGAAGTCGACATGGGCGTTGTTGGCGACCTCGACCCCTTCCTCGCGCACCTCGCTGCGCACGATGTCCAGGAAGGCGATCACCTCGCTGGCCCCGGTGAGCTCGCGGACGATCCGCTGGGCTTCGGGATAGTAGCGCTGCTCGACCTGGGCCCGGTCCAGGAAGTCAATGTCTGTAGGGGCGTCGACGAGGGTGAAGCCATTGGCATCGAGGCTCGGACGCTCCGCCGCCAGGCGGGCGTTCCTGATGCGCACCGTCTTGGGGATCAGCTGGAAGGTCGAGCTCTCGTGATCGTCCGAGTGGAGCATCGCGCCGGCGCTGGCGGGATCGGTGAAGCGGATCACCGCCTCGACGAAGGTCTGGACCTCGGCCTCCGGGGCCCGGCTCAGGGTCATGCTCATGCAAGTCTCGAAGCGAACAAGGACAGGGTCCCTTCATAAAGCACGGTTTTCCGCGAGCGTCTGCCGGCGGTGCGATGGAACCTTGGCCGTTTGCGGGGACTTGAGGGTAAGCGTAGGGAGGGCTCCCATGAGCGTCGCCTTCACCAAGGAAGAGGACAGCGAGTCCGCGGCGGCTGCCTTGCCGGACCGGCCGATTTCGCCGCATCCCAACCTGGTCACGCCCGAGGGTCTGGCGCTGCTGGACGCGGGGCTCGCCGCCGCTCAGGCCGCCTATGCCGCCGCCCAGGCCCAAGGCGAAATCTCCAGCGACCGCACCGCCATGGCCCGGGCCACGCGGGATTTGCGCTACTTCTCGGCGCGGCGAGCGTCCGCGCAGCTGATCGAGACCCCTGAGCGGCCCGAGCGCGTGGCCTTCGGCTCCGCCGTCACCCTCGAGCGTGAGGACGGGCAGGTACGGACCTGGCGCATCGTGGGCGAAGACGAGGCCGACCCCGCCCATGGCAGCGTTTCCTACATCTCGCCGCTCGCCAGAGCCGTGCTCGGCAAGGAGGTCGGCGACACGGTGGCGCTCGGCGGCCGGGAGCTCGAGGTGACCTCGATCGGCTAGAGCGTGACAGCCGAAAGTGTGAAGCGGTTTCGGCGGCCGTCACGCTCTAGAGTCAAAACATTAGAGCGCGTTCGAGCGGCGAAGCCGCTCCACACTTTCGCCTGACGCGCTCTGACCGCCAGAGGAGCCTAGTTCTCCCGCTTCAGCTGGCCACGGATCTCGCCGCCCGGGTTCGCCTGGGTGTGGACGTTGAAATACCACTTGCCGGCCAGGAGGTCGGCGGCCTGGGCGTCGGTCAGCTGGGTCGCGCCGCCGATCGGGCTCGTCGGGTCGCTGACCACGACGACCGGCGGGGCGTTGGCGCCCGGCGCGGCAGGGCCGTGGAAGTGGGCCATGGTGGGCGGACCGGAGAGCCCGGTGTAGCTCACCCGGAAGGCCAGGGTATGCTGCTGGGTCTCCAACTCGGCGGACAGCACGCCCTTGCCCTGGCTGGAATTGGCCGGGACTTCATCGGCTCCGGTGAGCGTCGCGCTGAAGTGGATGATTTCCGCCTGCGCGGCCCCGGCGGTCAGGATGGCGGCTACCGCAGCCACGGCGGCAAGCTTCAAACTCATTGGCGTCTCCCTCAGGTCTGCTTCAAGACTCTATCCGAGGGGGGACACTACGTCGGCAAGTGCGGCGCTTCCAGATCATAGACGGCTCACTGATCGCGCGGCGCGGTCTCACGGTCGAATGCAGCCTGCTGCACGGGCGACAGGGCGGCATAGAAGGCTTTCAGGGCCGCGCCTCTCTGCCTGAGCGTGTCCAGGTCCGCCTGCATCTCGGCGACCGAAAGGTCGACCCGCTGGGGCGCGTGAAGCCCCGGCATCATCGAGGCGGCGGAGCGTTGGCGCGCAGCCGCCTGAGGGTCGGGCAGGGCGCTGGCCTGGAAGGCGTTCCAGGCTTCCTCCTGGGAGGCGCTGAGGTTCAGGGCGTCGTGCAGCCGGTGCAGGTCCGGCCCCCGCGACTGGGCGTGCGCCGCCGATCCGAGGGCGATTGCGACAAGGATCGACAGGAGAGGCGGGCGAAGCAGAGACATCAGGGTAAACCCTTATAAATTCAAACTATTAAGGCGGGCGCCACTTCCGATGCGTCGCCCAGGTTCTTACATCGGATGCGGGGCGAACGGAACGATGGAGATGATTATGAACCGACTCCTCGGCGTCGCCGCGGCGGCAGCTCTCGCCCTGACGCCTCTGGCCGCGGCCGCTCAGGGCCATGGCGGCGGACATGGTGGCGGCGGTGGCCACGGGGGTGGCGGTGGCCACGGCGGCGGCGGATATCACGGCGGCGGC
>CAZTMF010000095.1:6443-9294 GCA_964614675.1 uncultured Caulobacteraceae bacterium
GGCGGCTACGGCGGATACCACGGAGGGGGCGGATACCACGGCTATTATGGCCATGGAGGCGGTTACTACGGATACGGCGGCGGATACTATGCGGGCGCCTTCGGGCTTGGTCTCGCCCTGGGCGCCTACCCCTGGTACTACTACGGCGGCCCCGCCTATTACGGCTACTATGGCCCCGCCTATTACGGCGGCGACGGCTACGGCTACGACTACGACTATGGCCCGCCGCCGGCCGCCTACGCGCCCGCGCCGGCTCAAGCCTGCGGCGCCTGGAGCTGGCTGCCGGACCAGAACCGCTATGTCTGGGTCGCGGCGGCCTGCGCGGCTCCGTTGCCCGCGCCGGCGCCTTGACGCCGAAGGGTCGGCTCAGCCCGGTCCGGTGAGCTCGCGGCGGACGATCGCGGCGCCCTCGCTGAGGGCCCTCAGCTTGCCGTAGGCCGAGGCCCTCGGCAGGTACTTCATCCCGCAGTCGGGGGCGGGCATCAGGCGTTCCGGCGCCAGGACCGCGAGGCCATCGCGGATGCGCGCTGCTACGGTCTCGGGCGTCTCGACCTCGGCCGTGGACAGATCGAGCACGCCCAGCATCACCGTCTTGCCCGACAGGGCCTTCAGGACGCCAAGATCGAGCCCCGGCTGGGCCGCCTCGATCGAGATCTGGTCCAGCGCGCTCGCCGCCAGCTCCTCCAGGAAGGGGTAGGCGTCCGGCTTCTGGTCCGGCACCACCAGGCCGTAGCCGAAGCAGAGATGGGCCGCGCGGGCGGCCGTGATCCCCTCGAAGGCGCGGTCGATGGCCCTGACGGCGTAGCGGCGCGCGGCGGCGGGGTCGGCCCGCACCCAGGGCTCGTCGAGCTGGATGACGTCGGCGCCGGCCGCTTGGAGCTCCAGGGCCTCGGCGTTCACCGCCGCGGCGAAGTCCATGATCAGGGCTTCCTGGTCGCCATAGGCCTCGTCGACGCACTGGAGCGCCAGGGTGAAGGGGCCGGGCAGGGTGATCTTGGCCATCCTGCGGGTGTGGCGGCGCAGGAAGCGCATGTCCTCCACCTCGACCGGGCGGACGCGGCGGATGGGTCCTGTGACGCGGGGGACCTGGACGTGACGCCCGGGCCGCACCTCGACCGTGCCCGGGCGATCGAGATCCAGTCCCTCGAGGGCCGAGGCGAAGCGATTGGAATAGCTCTCGCGGCGGATCTCGCCGTCGGTGATGATGTCGACGCCGGCGCGCTCCATCTCTTCGATCGCCAGGCGCGTGGCGTCGTCCTGGGCCTGGGCCAGCACCTCTGGCGCGGGGCGCCAGACGTCCGGGGCCTTCAGGCGGGGGACATTGTGGGCGGTCAGCCGCGCGTGATCGACGAGCCACTCGGGCTGGGGATAGCTGCCGACCACTGCGGTCGGCAGCAGCTCATGCGGCGGCAGGGAGTTGGACATCCGCACACTATAGACACATCGACCGGCCTCGCGGCCGGCCGACGGCTTCCCCTGGGGAGGGAACCTTGCGTTCTAGAACCGCCGCGTCACGTCGATGCCCCAGCGCCGCGGCAGCGCCTTGAAGACGAAGCCGCCCGGGGAATACTCGGCGTTGTAGATCGCGTTGTTCAGGTTCTTGGCCCAGACCACCAGGGTCCAGTCCCTGCTCTCCACGCCGAGCCGCGCGTCGACCAGGTCCACGGGATTGCGCTGGAACACCGGCGGGGCGTTGATCCCTGGCGTCACCACGTTGGGATCGGATTCCCAGAAGTAGGTCGGCCCGATGCGGTTGTAGTCGATCCGCGCGAGGCCGGTCAGCTTGTCGGTCAGGCGCGGCTTGTACTGGACCCCGAGGTTGAAAGTGTATTCCGAAACCAGGGGCGAGTGTTCGCCGACGCGGAATTCATAGCCGGGATAGTACTTCTTGACCTTGCTGTCGGTGTAGCCGAAGCCGGCCGTGACCTGCAGGTCGTCGGTGATCCTGAGCGAGCCGTCCAGGTCGAAGCCCGTGTAGCGAACCAGCGGGATGTTGCCCAGGTTCTGGGTCGAGTTCGAGGCCAGATAGACGAAGAAGTATCCGTTCTTCGACTGGTTGGTATAGACCGAGCCGTTGAAGGTGATCCGGTTGTTCAGCCAGCGGCTCTTGAAGCCGGCTTCCCAGGTCTCGTCGTGCTCGGCCTTGAAGATGTCGCCGACGCCCACGAACCCGCCGGCGGCGGCCGCGGTGGCGACGCCGGTCTGGTTGAAGCCGCCGCTGCGGAAGCCCTTCGAATAGCTGCCATAGAGGGTGAAGTAGTCGGTCGGCGTGTATTTCAGGATGAACTGCGGCTGCCAGCCCTTGAAGGTGTGCTCGCGCGGCCCGGTCGGCACCGGAATCCCGAACGCCGTCAGGAAGGGAAGAGGCGTGTCGGTGGTGTTCTTGCGGTGGTCCTGGTCGTAGCGGACGTTCGCCGACAGCTCGAGCTGCGAGGTGATGTCGAACGAGGTGTCGAGATAGGCGGCCCAGGCGAAGTTGTCCTGGGAGTCGGCCAGGTAGCTGTACTGCGGGTGCAGGCTGGTGGTGAACCCAGGGAAGGTCTGGGTCGGCGTGGTCGGCGCGTAGAACGTCGGCTCGACGCCGTTGCCCGTATCCCACTCGTTGCCCGTCGAGATGTAGCGGTTGGTGCCGTAGAGCTCGGCGCCGGCGATCCAGCGGAAACGCTGGTTCGAGGGCGAGGTGAAGCGGAATTCCTGGGTCAGGGTCCTGACCCGCAGGAACTGGCTCTGGTTCTGATCGTACCCGTAGAACAGATGCAGCAGCGACGAATTGATCGGCAGGAAGTCGAACGAGTCGCCGGTGATGATCTCCTTGGTCAGGTTGTAGCCTGAGATCGAGGTCAAGGTCCCG